>NZ_JBYNRN010000022.1:0-4215 GCF_057785155.1 Paenisporosarcina sp. | reverse complement strand
TCTTATCATTCCTTTCATCTCTAACTTACTGAGGTTTTATCGAAGTTTAGGATAATTGGATAACAGTTCTTCTACTTCCTGCTTAAACTCATCCTCTTCTGCCTCAACTTCACTTTCTGGAACGCCAGATTTAATCTCTTTAAATTCTTTATCTAATTCGTCTAAATAGAATGTTTCTCCGGAAATAAAAGGATTTGATGTCATCACAAGATCTCCATTTTTTGATTTCAGAAAACGTAATTCCGATTTCTCCAATTCTTGATCTTTCACATTAAATTTGCTTTTCACATTTTGAAAGATTAATTGTGAGACACCAAAAACTTCAGATGTATAAGTTGAGTAATCAGTTTTATCAAAATCAATCTCTGGTATTGCAACACCATCATACTTACAATTCCCTAGTGGACACGCCTGAGATGCTGTGGCTTCAAAAGAAACAGTTAAATCTCCTTCTTCTCCGATTATCCCGTTAGGATACTGTTCTAGAAATAGCTGAAGAACAGTTTCTTTTGCTAACTCTTGTAACGGTTCAGACAATTGACCGTCTTTGTCTTGCTCAATTTCTCCAGTTGCAATTGCTTCTGCTGCTTTCGTTTGAAACTCACTTGATTTCTCTTCTAACAAAAGAACCATTTCGTTTGCCATCTGCACATCGTTTACTGTAAATACTTCTGTATCTGCAGATTCCTTTTGAGTCTTTTCACTGTTACAAGCCCCTAGCATAAGTACTATAGATAAAATTGCTCCTAATATTATTAATTTTTTCATTTCATTCACTCCTTTTATCTTCTCGCATGCCTTGCCACATATTTCACTGTCGAGCCCATTGCTCTCGCAGATCCTGTAGATGCTCCAAATTGGCTCAATAACGTTGGAATGGATAGTCCAACGATGAAAAACAGCATTCCGATTAAAAAGTTTCCGGTTTGTAAATTAATCAATGTTTTCACGCCTAAAACAAAACACAACAATTGTAGCGTTAATGTTAAAATGTTGCTGACGACGATTTTGAGCCATAAACTAAAGAAATTGTATTGGTCATTTACAATCGTTGGAATGGCCATGACGCCTGAAATATATAGAACTACAAATAGTACAGTCCTATACAGGATGGATATGAAGAAAACAAATAAGATGGCCGATATTACTAACATTAAAATGATTCCGTAACCAACTGAATTTACAGCTAATACCTGCATAATGTTATAGTGTGTAACCGGATCTGTTAACATCGTTTCTGTCAGAAGATGTGTCAGTTCCAATATCCAATCGAACAATTCCCCATATATCCCGAGTAGTATGGCTCCCGTTATGACCGCAACCACTTTTTCATAAAGCGTATTCATGCCTTCATCACCATTTGCAGAATACAGAATGATTATTTTAATGGTTTGCCAAATAAGAAAGATTGCCGTCATCGTCCATGCCAATGATTTAAAGT
This sequence comes from Paenisporosarcina sp., assembly GCF_057785155.1. NCBI lineage: Bacteria > Bacillati > Bacillota > Bacilli > Caryophanales > Caryophanaceae > Paenisporosarcina > Paenisporosarcina sp. Next base: position 2,774 of record NZ_JBYNRN010000022.1, on the reverse strand, counting down.
TCAACATATACCCTTCGTAAACTGGATTCCCTGTAATGACTGACGAATCAATTTGAAATTTCCCAAAGCTATCAATTGCTCCAAATACAAACCCACTAACCGTCGTAAATAAGAATCCATTTGTTTGGCACATGACTTCATACCACTTACAATTAAACTGATTCGTTTCGTGGTCGTATTTATCTAAATATAAAACATTTTGCATATATCCTTCGGCTCTTTTAACATCTGCTTCTTTAACCCCATCAGTACTTCGATAATCCTTTATTGTATCTTCCATAAATTCACCTTCAGCTGCCTCTACACCATTCATCATAAACATGGATAACAGCAACAGCCCAAAGACTAACAAGATGTGTTTCTTCATCCTCCAACACCTCCATTCATGAGGGTAAGTAACAGGATGACGACTGGAATAAACCCGAAAAACCCGACTCGCAAGACCACACCTTTTTTAATTTCAATAACTTCTTGCGCACTAAGTGGCTTGTCATACTGCAATTCATACTGGCGAGTGGCTTGCTCCAGTTGCTTTTTGGCTAGTCGATTAATGATGGTCTCAAAGAGTTGATTCACTCTTCGTTGCATCCTCACTATTCTTTGTAAGATGGTCATCTCTGTTCACATCCCTTTTGTGTCTCGTGTCTATGAAGAAATCTCTTGAATCACCTGTTCTCCTGATACGAGAGGTTCCAAATCGTGGGCATCTACCTTCAGTTCACCGTCTTCGATTATCCATGTAATCGTGGACATCAAGATTAAGAGTGGTTGATCCCCAGGATTCACAAACTCATCGTCAATCCCTGTTAAGGTAGCTTTGTATAGCGCATATACCTTATAGGAGTCTTCTTGCTTTCGAACGGAAATGTTATAAATCTCAAGCTCTTTCATTTCACTCACGTCCACGTCTTCAGACGTTTCATTTTCTGACAGGGTTTGTTCTACCTCTTTACGGTAAAGTGTCGTAAAGTAATCCATCGAGCCGCCTTGTAAACTGTCTGTTAGAAAACGTTCAGTTTGAGAAAACACTTCTTTTTCTTCCTTCTTAGAGGCTTCAACTTTTTCGACATCGTTCGACAAGTCGGCGTTTTTTCGTTTTAAGTCTTGATTGGCTGCAAATACATTAAACAAAACGAGTGCCAACGCCACTACCAAGACAATCAGTAAAATATTGACGAGTTTTAAGCGATTTTCCATAGGATAGCCCTCCCTTACACGGGTTCTTTTAAGTACAACATCGGATTGAGTCGGGTTCCAAACTGCTTTCCTGCTTGAATCTCAAAATGAAGATGATCACCTGTCGAGCGACCAGTAGACCCACATCGACCGATGACTTCCAGCTGTCGAACTTCTTGCCCAACCTTAACGTCAATGCGACTTAAATGTGCATACGCCGTAAAGAGATTGTTTTGATGTTGAATGACAACGATGTTGCCGTACGTATTGGTTGGATAACTGCTAGGAAACTCTGCATACACGACTTTCCCTTCCTTAGCTGCATAAATAGGTTCAGGGCTGCTACAAGCAAAATCGACGCCTTGATGGTTACTGATGTCGCCTGTGATGGGATGAATACGAACTCCGTAGTTCGAATTCACTTGTACATTTGGAATGGGTTGAGCAAATTCTCCAGACTGTGTCGTGCAATTCATGGTTAATCCGCCGAGCGAACTAACCATTGCCGTAATCGTCGGTACCCAGTGGGCGTTTAAGTTGGTGGGATCGTTCTCTGCCCCAATTGGTGCGTAAACCGAACCTAAATCACCAATGGTCACGTATCCGTCTTTAATGATGCGGTTGTGTAGTGTCTGCCCCATCGATTCCAGACCTTCTTCTAATGTAGAAAACTGCATCAATCCATCTTTCCCCATCAAACCACCTGGATTATTTTTGGTGACCACTGCATTTGACGTCCCATTGGTCGTTTCGTGCAGAGCAATCGCAGCCATGAGAACCGGGTCAATGCCTTGTTCACTCGCAATCTGGATAAAGAGTTCTTCTTTGCCTGAAAAGACGCCTGCCGTGCTCATTTTGGCTTCCCATAACTCTTGGTTAATTTCTCCATTGACTGCGCAATACGCGTCACCTACAGCGCCTGAAAGGGTCTCTGTGTTTTGTTCTGGGTTTTCTAAATCAAATCCTTTGTCTTTTCCATTCATGGACATAAAAACAGGAAGTACCAGCAGGACGAGGGCGGTCCCGAAGACCACTAACCCAAGAGTATTGAAGAAAACCTTCATTAGGGGGTAGCGTCAGGAAAATGCGGATTTACAACGATAAGGAAATTCTAAATTAAAAAGCCCAGCTTCTCTACAAATCAAAATAGAGAAATTGAGCTTTACTTTATTTATTTATTGAATTCATTAACTGGAAGAAGTATTCAGGTTTATGAGTCTTATTTAGGTTATACCATGAATGTAATGCATCTGGTGTAAATACATCTATTTTTTTCAGTACCTCCATTGCAAATTCCAGAGGAGCAATTCCTGATGCAGTAACTAAATTCCCATCAGATACGGCAGATCCCATCTCATAGAACTTTTCTCCTTTATAATTAGGACATACCATTTTAGTATATTCTAAGTTATTACTTGTATGCTTTCTAGTATCTAAGTATCCCATATTCGCGAGGCCCTCAGTTGCACCACAAATTGCGGCAACAATAGTGCCAAGCTTTAAAGCTTGGCCAATTCTTTCCAAGATAGGTTGATGAATTTCTTCACTCCAAGTAGTCCCTCCCGGTAAAATTAAAAGATCTTTACTTTCAAGAGTAC
>NZ_JBYNRN010000021.1:0-208630 GCF_057785155.1 Paenisporosarcina sp. | reverse complement strand
GCTCGATAAAACCAAAACCTTTTTCTGCATTAAACCATTTTACTGTACCTTGTTCCATTTTTGTTGCCTCCTAGTGTGAAATTCACACAATGTAATACTATCCCTGCCCAAAGTGATCATTAAGACGATAAGTTTGAAACGTATACAAATCTTTTACACCGACAAAAATAATTCTTCTTAAGAATAACATGGATTTTTCAAATAAGCAAATGAAAAGATTAAGTAAAGAAAAATTTTTTTCTACTTTCAAAGATTTACTTTGTACTACCTACTCATTATAGTGAGACAACAATCATTGGTAATTGTATTCTTACTTCATTTTACGAAAAAATGCTCCTTTTTAATATGTTTAAAAAATTTTGTTAGGTGATATACTAAACTAGTAGTTCTCAAAAAGAGAACGATTTATTTAATATAGGAGTTTTATTATGTACTGTCTTGCTAAAGCGCAATTTAATTATTATGTTTACGGAAAATCGACTAAAGTAAAAACATTTTTAGAAGGAAATTATAATGTTGAATGGAATTTGCAATTCTTTCCATCCGAAAGTTCTCTATTAAAAGATGTGAAAACAATCAATGATGGACCCGATACGAAATTCGTCAATCTATTGGATTGATAAAGTTGAGACTCCAAAAATTATTATTAAGGGATATGTTGATACATGGAAAATTTAATGTATTCACTTCAAGCGTATAGCTTGAAAAAGAATGTTGAGCGTATCATATCCTCATTAAATGTGAAATTACATAATGATAAAGATTTATCTAATGTCTTTTTAGATTTATTTAATAAAGGATTAATATCTCAATCAGAATATTTATTTTATCAAATAAAATTTACAATCCAACATACGACTGCATCCATTGAAAAAGCTTTTCTTGGTGGGCATTGTGGAATATATGTATATGATGATGTGGAACAATGTGTTTGGAATGTTTTCTCTAACTCTATGTCAAATGAGTTTAATGTTTGGACCAATGGTCTATCTGTAGAAGAAAATTCGGTTTGTTTCATTCATAATAAGTATTTATATATCCAAGATATTTCTTTAGATACACTCGATTTACCAAAAAAATATAGAGAGATATTACTAAAATTTGGTTATCGCTCGCTTTTAATACATCCTTTGATGCATAATAATCAAGTGCAGGGATATAGTGTTTTGTTATTTAAAGAGCTAAGAATATTAAATGATAAAGAACTTCCTTATTTCATTACACAATCTAATTTCCTTGTGGAAAAATTGTATTCATATAGAAGTCATCTTATGAACGTGATTAGAAATGACGAAACTTAATTGACTTGAATCACATGAATTTATTCCTTGGAGGCGATAATTTTGATTGGATATGGGGAACGTCTTAAAAAGCTGCGCCTTGAATCTAAGCAAACAATGGACACTGTTTCTAAAGCCGCAGGAATTGCAAAATCTACCTATGCCGGCTATGAATCGGAATTTAGACACCCATCATTAGATAAGCTTGCGTTCTTTGCTGATTATTTTAATGTAACGACTGATTACTTATTAGGACTTAAATCAGAACAAAATAAGATTGAAACAAAATTTGCACTTGATCATTATAAAGACTCGAAAGATTTTCATTGGGATGGAATACCATTGAATGAAAAGGAGTTAAAAGAAGTTAGTGATTTTTTAAGAGGAGTAGTTGAAAAGAAACAACGACAAGATGTTAAAGAATATAGAATGTAGGGATTTCCCTACTGATGAGAGTACATGTCATAAGTAGAGGACATGTACTTTTTTATTTGAATTTATTCTGAATAAAAGAATTAAAGGTTTTTCAAATGTAGTATCGAATAGTACTATATAATGAATGACTATTCACTTAAGGAGAGGTGTGCAGCTATGAACTACGAAACGGTTGTCTTAGAAAAAAATGGTCGACAAGCTACATTAACGTTAAACCGCCCACAAAACATGAATGCTATGAACGGAATGATGATGAAGGAAATCGCAGATGCGCTTGAAAGTATGCAGGGAGATACAGATTTACAAGTGTTAGTGATTAAAGGGGAAGGAAAAGCCTTCTCTGCTGGTGGAGATATTAAAGCGATGTTAGACCCTAACTCACCTCTTGATATTGAAACAGTTATGGTGGATGTTTCTCGATTAGCTAAGGCTCTTTACACGCTTCCAATTATCACGATTGCATCAGTGCACGGAGCAGCTGCGGGTCTTGGATTAAGTCTAGTGCTCGGTTGTGACGTTGTGATAGCTGAAGAGAATAGTAAACTTGCAATGAATTTTATCGGCATCGGACTTGTGCCTGATGGGGCGGGGCATTTCTTTTTGAAAGAACGAGTTGGAATTCCAAAGGCAAAACAATTAATTTGGTCTGGAAAAGTTTTGAACGGTCATGAAGCTTTATCACTCGGATTAATTGACGAAGTAACGGCAGAAGGAAGAGCTTACGAACAGGCAGAAGTAACAGCCAATAAACTATTAGCTTCTCCATTAAAAGCAATGATTGCGTCAAAACAGATTTTGCATACACAACATGTTCATGAGCTTGAGAGAATCCTAGCGCTTGAAAGTACTTCACAAGCAGCAATGAGAAAATCTAAAGATCATCTTGAAGGTATTCAAGCGTTTGTTGAAAAGCGTAAACCACATTTTCAAGGAGAATAATAAAAAAGTCTGCATCGAGTGAAAAACCCACTCATGCAGACTTTTTGCTTATACGTGAAATAAAATCAGCTTTCCAGAAGTATTAACTAAACGATGAGTTGCTTCAGTTAACTGTTTTTCGTCAATTTTATCTTGACCTTTTGCTTTTGCTTCTTCGTCTGAAGCAAATTCCCAAGTTTCTTCTACGATTAATTTTCCTGTTGGTTCATACGCGGTAAATTTATAAGGTTTCATATATATCCAACCTTTCTGAAATGAATCTAGGTTCATTATACAAGTTTTTCAATTAAAAAAAAACACTGTTATCTCCAAACTCTACGATGAGTAAAATATGCTATGAAAATTCTCATTATTATCGAATTAATGAATCTTTATATCTAGATATACGTACTATTATTATCTTGAAATATTCGAAGGGGTGTTCCGATGACGTTACAAATTGAACAAGTCACTAAAAAATTTGGTGATTTCACAGCAGTACAAGATCTTTCCATGACAGTTAAGCAAGGAAGTATGTATGGATTTCTTGGTGCCAATGGAGCTGGAAAAACGACAACGTTCCGAATGATTTTAGGTTTACTGGATGCAACAGAAGGTTCGATTTCGTGGAATGGAAAACCGATCACTTACTCGAATAGTACTCATATTGGTTACTTACCTGAAGAGCGAGGTCTGTATCCGAAAATGAAAGTCGAAGACCAACTCATGTATTTAGGTCAACTACGAGGAATGAAGAAAAATGATGCAAAACAAGCAGCGAATCAGTGGTTAGAGAGATTTGACGTGCCACATTATGCAACTAAAAAAGTAGAAGAGTTATCCAAAGGGAATCAACAAAAAATACAAGTCATTGCGTCCCTTATACATAAGCCTTCACTCATAATTTTAGATGAGCCATTTAGTGGATTAGATCCAGTCAATGTAGAAATGCTTAAAAAAGCAATCATCGATGTCCAACAAGAGGGAGCAACGATTGTCTTTTCAAGTCATCGTATGGACCACGTGGAAGAACTTTGTGAACAGCTTTGCATTATGGATCATGGAAAAGCAATCGTTAGTGGATCACTTCGTGATATTAAACGTGGATTTGGTCGACAGAATGTACGCTTAAAAGCAGATTTTGACTTGAGTTTCTTAAATGCCGTTCCAGGAGTTACTTCATATAAGCCTTCGAAAGAAGGTGGGTTATTCCAAATTGGGGAGGAAAAAATAGCTCATGAGTTATTAAAAATGGCTTTAACTAAAGGTGATATTAGGCACTTCGCTATAGAAGAACCTTCTTTACAAGATATCTTTATTGAAAAGGTGGGTAAAGATCATGCGTGATTTTTGGATAATTTTTAAACAATCTTTTTGGACAAAAGCTAAAACGAAATCATTTGTCATCACTACATTAATCGTCATTGCAGGGATATTCTTAATGTCTAATATTTCTTCTATTATTTCTAAAATAGAGGAAGCTGGGATTTTTGGTGATGATGTAAATAAAAATGAAGTGTTGGTAATAGATGAAGGAAATCAATTACTTGAGCCTTTACAAAATCAATTGAGTTCGACAGAAAGTGAAATTATTTTAGTCTCTTCATCTGATTCGGTTAAGGAATTAGAACAAAAAATTAGGGATGAAGAGATTTCGAGTTTTTTAGTGTTATCGCTAGATGAGTCAAATACGATTCAAGCTACTTACACATCAGAAAATGCTAATGCGATTGAACAACCTATGAATATTCAAGAAGCATTACAAAGTGTTCAAACAAATATTAAAGCAGAATCTCTCGAATTAACTGGAGAAGAAGTTGGCCAGTTATTTACGCCAATCCAATTCCAACAAGATGCTGTCGTGGATTCGTCGAAATCTGAAGAGGAGTTAAGTCAAGCACGAGGTTTAGTGTATGTATTAATATTTGTCATCTATTTCGCTGTATTCTACTATTCCAATATGATCGCCATGGAAGTAGCTACAGAAAAATCTTCTCGAGTAATGGAAATCATTATTTCGAGTGTATCGCCTGTAAAGCATATGTTTGCAAAAATTGCGGGAGTAGGGACTCTAGGTTTATTGCAAATCGCTTTGTTCGGTTTAGTTGGGTTTGCCGCATTAAAAACAAGTTCATCTGATTTAACATCAGGCGTATTTACTTTCTTTGGATTTTCAAATGTTCGAATAAGTACCATGATTTTTGCAGTCGTCTTTTTCTTGTTAGGCTATTTCCTTTATGCCACATTAGCTGCATTATTAGGATCGCTGGTAAGTCGTACAGAAGACGTTCAACAATTATTACTACCAATGACATTCTTAATTATTATCGCATCTTTTATTGCGTTCTCAGGAATAGGAAACCCAGAAGCTGGCTATGTTCAAGTTGCCTCGTACATCCCATTTTTCACTCCGTTAGTTATGTTTTTACGAGTGGGGATGCTGGACTTACCAATATGGGAACCAATACTAGGGATTGCGATTATGTTGGTTAGTATTTTTATTCTCGGTTGGTTTGGTTCACGTGTCTATCGTGGCGGTGTTTTAATGTATGGTGCTTCACAATCATTAAAAGATATTAAGAAAGCTATTCAACTTGGAAAGAGTTAAACCTCTAACTACCATGGACTTAGTTCATGGTAGTTTCAGACTTTAGACAAATAAATTGATTTCCATTGCGACGGTCGCTTTCCGGAGGGCAAGGTTTTAGCCGCTTCCTTCGCGAGCTCAGTCCAGGGTCTAAAACTCTTGCACCTGCCGCTTCACTTTCGGTGCACAAAAAATCTGCTGATCCTCTCGGAGTCGCCGTCTCCATTCCAATCAATAGACGCATGACTCTGCAAACTGGTATCCAGGAAAGTGGTCGGCTATTTCGTCCGAGGAAAGTGGAAAAAATAGCCGACCACCTTCATACTCAATTAAGTGCGATAAAAAATTCTTTGTATACTGTCTGAAAAGGCTGGGACATAAGTGAAAATGAGACAAAAATCTATATAAAGAAATTGATACTTTATGAATTGATTGAAGTGGAGTGGCGACTCCTTAGGGAACAGCACGAGGGAGAGAAAACAGTTGAACAAAGACTAAGAACGCCAAGACCTGTGGCACGTCTTTGAAACCAACATCCTGTTGGCCTCGTGCCCCAGGAAAGCATCCCCGCAACGGAAATCAAATTAGCATAAGAAAAAAACATCAAAATTTCTCAGTGAGAAATTTTGATGTTTTTTTGTTTTGTCCCAGCCTCTTTTTAATTTAATTTGCTTAGCTTTCAAAAATTAAAGACCCGTTGCAAACATTGCTAGTTTCGAGGTTCGATACATAAAAACGAAAATCACTGAGTCAAGTAGCCATTTGCCATTTCAAATGGTAAAATAAGAACAAATATTCGACTTTTAGAGGAGGTAATTTCTTGTCCACTATTCGTTTCTTTCATGCAGCAGATTTACATTTAGATAGTCCGTTTAAAGGCGTATCTTCAATGCCTGCCGCTCAATTAAAAAGTTTAAGAGAAAGTACCTTTAATGCATTTCAATCATTAATTGACTATACGGTACAAGAAAAACCAGATTTTTTATTAATAGTAGGAGACATATATGACGGTGAAGACCGTAGTTTACGAGCTCAACATAAATTTCAACAGGGGATGGAACTTTTAAATAAGCATCAAATTCCGGTCTTTATTAGCTATGGCAATCATGATCATTTAGGTGGCAAGTGGACGAGGTTCCAGCTGCCTGACAATGTCCATGTGTTTGATAAGAAATTGGAAAAGAAGCATATCCAAATACGTCAACAAGATGTCTATATAAGTGGATTTAGTTATAAAGAGAGGCATGTAAAAGATTCGATGAGTTCTTTATTTGAAGAAGCAACTCAAGATGAGGCTTTATATATTGGGATGTTACATGGCAGTTTAGCTGGAGATACAACACATGCTGTTTATGCGCCTTTTACAAAAGACGAACTCATTAGTAAGAAGTATGACTATTGGGCGTTAGGTCACATTCACAAAAGACAACTTATACATGCAGAACCACCAATTGTCTACTCAGGTAATATTCAAAGTCGCCATCGAAATGAAAAAGGTATAAAAGGTTTTTATGATGTTAGTTTAGAAAAAGGTCAATCATCATTAACTTTTGTTCCTACATCATCCATCATTTACGATGAAGTGATTTGTTCGTGTAAAGACATTGTCCATGCGAATGAATGGTTTGAAGCGATGGATGAAGTCATTGATCGATTTAGAAGTGAGCATGGGGCTGGCGTGATTGAAGTACTACTTACAGAAATTGATATACAAACTCAATCTATGTTCGAGGCAACTCCAAAGGATGAGTGGCTGTCAATGATTCGTGAAAATCAAGAATTCAAAGATCCCCATATTTGGGTTCAATCCATTACGCTGGAGATGCCAGAAACGATTGAAATGGAATCTACTGGTCTCACAGAACAAGTCTTATCCGTCATGGAGAATTGGGATACACAAGAATGGAAAGAAATCGTCAGTGATGTGTATCAGCATTCTAGATCTAGTCGATTTATGGACAAGTTAACAGAAGATGAATACAAAGATATTGAACAGAATGCACGTGCATTTATTCACAGAGAACTTACTGTAAAGGAGTGAAGATCCCATGCGAATTCAAAAGCTTGTTATATATGGATTTGGACAACACGAAGACATTCAAATCGATTTAAAAGATGGGATTAATGTTTTTTTTGGTTTGAATGAAGCAGGGAAAACAACCATTCAACAGTTTATTTTGTCTGTTCTTTTTGGTTTTCCACTTCGCAATCAAGGACTTTTAAGATATGAACCAAAAGGTGGAGGCAGACACGGAGGACAAGTCCATATTCTTCATCCTGAGTTTGGGAAGGTCATCGTGGAGCGTACAAAAGGGAAGTCTGCTGGAGATGTAATGGTGTATTTTGAAAATGGTTCTCGCGGAGATGAAGAAACTCTAAAAAAAGTACTTTACCGATATGATCGAGCTTCTTTTGAATCTATTTTTTCATTTACCATATTACAACTGCAAAACTTCGATAAAATGACGGAAGAAGAGTTAAGTAGAACTTTACTTGCATCTGGTACCACTGGTGTCGATGCGATGAATAAACTTGAACAAAGAGCTTCGAAGGAAATGAATTCTTTATTTAAAAAGTCAGGTAAAAATCCTGAAATGAATATCAAGATTGAAGAGATTCGAACGCTAGAGCAAACATTAAAAGATTCTCGGTCTCAAATTGATCAATATGAACCTTCAATTTTACGGATTTCAGAAATAGAACAAGAATTAAAGCGAATAAACGAAGAAGAATCAGAGCTGAAAATTCAAAATGAACAATTTGCCAAGTACCGACAAGTTAAACCTTTAATCGAACAACAACAAGAGTTAAAAGCAAAGTTAAGTAACATTAGTCAAAACTCCTTTCCGAAGGAAGGAATTCGTCGGTTTGAAGGACTTAAGGATCGCGTACAAGAACTTACCATCCAAATCACACAATTAGAGCATAATATTCAACAATCCAAAGGACAAGCTTTTGAGAAAAATCCAAATGAGCATATTAAACAATTAGAATCCACGCTCGCAAAAGAATCGGAATGGCATCACTTAAAACTTCGTAAACAGCAGTTAGCGAATGAACGTGACCAAGCAACGCGAGACATGGAACAGCAAATGCGTTTAATAGGTATCAAAGATAAAGAGCATTTTTCGCAAGTTGTGAAAATGGATGTTTCTCTTCAAAAAGAAGAGCATTTCCAAAATATCCTTAATGATATATCGCAAGTAGATGAATCAATTCGTTACGAAAATCAAGGTTTGAGTCGCCTACAATCAGAATTAGAAGAATCTAATCGTAATTTAGCTGAGTTAAAAGAAGAAGCACCAACAAACGAAGAGATTGAATTGGCAAGTAAGAAATCTGCATTGGTCAATCAATTAGCCGAATTAAAAGCACTCCAACATGTTTCTCAAACATCAGAAGCGTCTTCTGAAAAATCAAACATTCCCTTTATGGTAAGTGGACTTATCTTACTCACTTCTATAATCGGAGCTGCACTAATCGGTAATTGGTTAATTGCAGGTTTTGGTGTAGTTTTAGCTGGAATCATTTTATTTTTATTAATGAAAGGGAATCAAGCCACTCCCCAAGCTAAAAAGAAGGATTACCGTGAAGATATTACGAATGTGGAACAAGAGCTCGCAAAAGCTGAGCAAATGGCCAATAAAGTGATGAATTTTAATGGAAAACAAAAACAACTACTCGACCAACAAGCTGAAAAGCAACATGTGCGAGCAAAATTATCGGAGAATCTTACTCGCTTAACCCAAAAGAAACTTGAAGCTAATCAACATCTTAACGAATTTTTAATGGCATATGGATTTGATGGATTAACTCAAACTCAATTGTTTACAGAATTATTTAAGCGAATCAGACTAATTCAAGAGCTTCATCAAACGATAGCTCAAAAATCTTCTGAACATCAAGAGGTCATTGAGGAAATTCATCATCAGATCGTAATGATGACTGAATTGACAGGTGAAACGCTAAATGAAAACAATGCATACCATCGTTTAAGAGAAATAACGAATGAGTGGAAGAATCGTCAAAACAAACAAGTCTTTGCTGAAGAAAAAACAACCGAATGGAACCAACAATTAAGTGAAAAACAAAAATTGTTAGAGGTTCAAACAAACGAAATTGATGCATTATGGTTGGAAGCTGCAGTTAGTGATGAAGCCGCATTTTATGAAGCGGATGCAGCATATCAAACAAAACAAGCACTTCAACAAGAATTAAATGCAATAGAAATGCAATTACATTCAATTGGTGAAGTAGTGTTGCCTCAATTAAGTGAAGAGGAACAAATTAGTCATCTTGAGAATGTGGATGATAAATTAACATCTCTCGAAAAAATGCGACATGAACTTTTAGACGAACGAGCTATGTTAAAACAACAAACCAATTCTCTTTTAAGTGATGAACATTATGGGAACGTTCTTCAACAATTTGAACAGAAAAAAACAGAGCTTGCTGAGCTGGCCCATAAGTGGGCAGTTAACAAAGCTGTGATGGAAGCAATAAAACAAACGATGGATAATCTGAAAGAAAAAAGGTTACCATTTGTTTTGGAAAAAGCTCAACAATTCTTTACACATTTAACAGGGAATCGATACGAGACTCTCGAAGTAAATGAAGAGGGAATTTTTGAAGCTGTTAATCCTCAAGGGATCAGATTTAGAATAGCTGAACTGAGTCAAGCGACAAAAGAACAAGCTTATATCTCTCTGAGATTCGCATTAGCCGAATCGCTAATCGAGACAGTTCCACTTCCAGTTATCATGGATGATCCATTTGTTCATTTTGATCAATTCCGAGTAAATCAAATGGTGCAATTAATGACGAATTTAGAATACAATCATCAATTCCTGTATTTCACATGCCATGAAGAAATGAAATCGATTTGGCCGAATGCGCACGTTATTGATGTTGCAGCATTGCAAAAAGAAAGGAGTGTGCCGAGCATATGAAAGGGATCACACAATTAGCAGTAGGAGAAACAGTTGATCATTACTTATTAATCAAACAATCTGTAAAGGCTTTTACCACTACAGGAAATCCGTTTATGACGCTAATATTGCAAGATAAGAGCGGAGATATTGAAGCGAAACTTTGGGATACGAATGATGAACATGAAACGTTATACCATGCTGAAGCAATTATTCGAGTTGGAGGAGAAATCCAACATTATAGAGGGAAGAATCAATTGCGTATTAAAAGTATACGCCCAGTTAAAGAGGAAGAAGGCATCTCTTTAAGCGATTTGATGCCATCAGCTGAGAAGTCAAAAGAAGTTTTATTGGAAGAACTAATGCAGTATTTCTTTGAAATGAAAAACCCACAAATTCAACGTATTACAAGACATTTATTGAAAAAACATCAGCCTGCCATTATTACATTTCCGGCAGCGACAAAAAATCATCATGACTATGTTTCCGGTTTAATTGATCATGTCGTCTCGATGCTTAAACTGGGTAAGGCTTTATGTGATCTATATCCAACTATTAATAAGGATTTATTGTATGCAGGTATCATCTTACACGATGTTGGAAAGGTAATTGAGCTTTCAGGACCTGTAGCCACTTCTTACACAATTGAAGGTAATTTATTAGGCCATATTACCATTATGGTGAACGAAATTGCTAAAGCCGCGGATGAGCTTGAAATTGAAGGTGAAGAAGTGATGCTTCTCCAACATATGGTTCTTTCTCATCATGGAAAAGAAGAGTGGGGAAGTCCTAAGAAACCAATGTTACTTGAAGCTGAGATGCTTCATTATATCGATAACATTGATGCGAAAATGAATATGCTTAATCGCGCACTTAATAAAACAAATCCAGGTGAATTTACAGAACGACTATTCCCGCTAGATAATCGTTCGTTTTATAAACCAACATTTGAATAGACAAAAGGAGCCTCCAAAAACTTGGAGGCTCCTTTATTCATATTCAAATGATTATTCAGCTGCTGGTGCTTCTTCGCCTGCATTTAAAATTTGATCCAACGCATCTTTTAAATCTTCATCTTTGATTTTAATATCAGCGTCTTTCATTAATTTAGATACTTTAGGAAGTAGCGTGCTTTGGTCAGCTTTAGCCATTAATAATTGCTTACGAATTTCGTCTGACTTTTCTTCTAAAGTAGCTTCCATTTCAACTTCACGTTTTTCAGTTACCTGAATGATATGGAATCCAAATTCTGATTTTACTGGTTCGCTGATTTGGTCAACTTCTAATGCTAATGCAGCATCAGAGAATTCTTTCACCATTTTATCTGGTGTAAACCAACCAAGTTCGCCACCTGATTCTTGTGCTGCTGGCTCAGTAGAATATTCTTTAGCTACTGCAGCAAAATCAGCTCCGCCGTCAAGCTTTGACTTAACTTCTTTAGCTGTTTCTTCATCAGCAACCAATACGTGACGAGCATTTAATTCAGTTTTCATATTTTCGTATTGTTTTTTAACTTCTTCGTCTGTTACTTCGACGCCTTCAGTTAATGCTTTTTCTTGCAATAGGTTTAACTTAATGTACTTTTTGTAACTTTCTTCGGTTTGTCCTTGTTGTGCAAGGTATTGGTCAAAACCTTCGCCCATTTGTTCTTTTTCAGAATCAAATTGTGCATTTATTTCTTTATCCGAAACTTCAAATTCTGAATCCAACACTTTTTCGATAAGCAATACTTGTAAAGCTTGTTTGCCGACAGATGTTTTCATTTCTTGATAAAGTTCTTCCTTTGTTACTTCTCCAACTTTAGAAGTGGCAAGTACTTCAGAATCTGCTGCTTCGTTGTCGTTACATGCAGATAATGCTAAAACAGATGCTGCTAACGTTAATGTTAATACTGATTTTTTCATGTGTAATCGCTCCTAACTATCATCTTGCTGCAGTTGTTACTATACCACAAACGTTTCGAAAACAAAAATGGTTCCCCTATTAATGCCTACAATTAGAATATTTTGTCGCATAGGATAACAAAGAGAAGGGGGGTGTGCGAGTTGAGTCAAGGATATCAGCAACAATCCAACTTTGCGTTAATCGTCGTTTTATTTATTTTGTTAATTATTGTAGGTGCAGCATTTCTGTACTAAATAATGAACAAACCAAAAAGAAAAGTCCATTTACCTGTAAAACAGGTGAATGGACTCTTTTATGCGGTCATTGTAATTTCTACAAAAAATGAAACTAATAATATAGTAACCAAGACATTTATGGTTCTAAAAATCTTCGTTTGCTTTTCTTCTGGAATTTCTCTTTGCATACATAATGCATAGGTCATACGATTAATTTGGAATAAATATACGATTGAGAATAGAACTACTATAGCAATGATCACGTCTATTCCTCCCCTCCGACAATCTTCATAATCATAACAAAAGCCAAAGAAAAAGAACAGTAATTTGACTAGACATACGTAGGTGGAACTAATATTTCATAGCCAGTGTCTGTTTCTTCAATCAACGCTTTTTTCGGTGATTTCAGCAAGTTTTTAATATACAGTAAATCAATCAAACATAATCCACAATGGTATGCCAATAACATGGCGAAGTAATGTCCGAATTCAGGAAATGCGAACGCTCCCGATATGAGAACTCCATTTATGAAAATGAATGGCGATAGTAGTGCAAATAAAAAACGTGCTTTTGGAATGGGCTCTTTAATACGTAGTGATAATACAGGTAAAAAACCCATTTGTTTTTTTACCGACCAACGTAGTCGATCTCTATATGTCATTATAGGCAAAAAGTGCAGCAATTTATGCAAAGGATAAATTAAAGCAAAACTACCTAGGAACATAAAAAATCGATCATCAGAAAGTTTTATATCGTTTGATATTTTAAACATCATATAGAAAAAAGTGAATACCGCAACAACAAAAAGTGAAGACAGCATGAAAATACGATCGAAGCCGTATTGTTTTTTTACGTTAATGGTTTTCCAGCAGTGCACAATATGCATCTCCTAAGTAAAATAATATACTTGCAGATACATACATTACGATGTTTTGTTAAAAAAAGCAAGCTTACTCATATTACATTTTAGAGAGCGTTTTCAAGTGTTGATATCACTCATTTCCTAGATGTTACCGAAGGATTCAAATTTCCATTCTTTTCATCAAAGGTTTGATCAATATTTCGGAAGGAGTGCTCAAAGATTTCCATGAAGTCATCTCCATAAATATTACGAATAACCGCCATAACCTCCATGAACTCTGGAAAACGTCCGTATAAATCTTTGATTGGCAAAGAACCTTCAATAACTGAGTGAGGAGTATTGTGATAATTTTCGATCATGTTGAGTAAAAGTTCTTCACCCTTTTCCGTTAACTCTACATATGTATTTCGTTTATCATCGTCTCTTTTAGAAAAGGATAATAATCCGCGTTCTTCTAATTTTTTAGAGAAGTTGAAAGCTGTGGACACATGCATCACACCGAATTTGGCAACATCTGAGATTGATGCACCTTTCAAATGATATGAAATCCACAAAATATGATGTTCATTAATATTCAAGTCATAAGGTTTTATCCATTGTTGCCAATCTTTTTCGACTGCTTTCCATAGTGCCTTAGATAGTTGTGCAATGCGTTGGCTGTAGAGCATTGCCTCTTTCATTGTGTACATTGGGTCGGACATGCCATCACCTTCTTTTCATAAAAATTTACTTTTTTTCATTATAGCAATAAAGCAAAGAGATGCATAGTTGGAATCTTGTAAATATTATATTAATTACAAATCTATGAAAGAAATAGAAAAGGCTCATAGATAGTTGACAGAACCTTTCATAATTGATTAAATGCTTAACACGTTTCGCTTCAGGTGGACGCGTTCCGCGGGCGGTCCGTGAGCCTCCTCGTTCGCATAGCTCACTGCGGGGTCTCACCTGGACCCGCTAGTCCCGCCGGAGTCGCCACCTTCCGCTTCACTGAACAAAATCTAAAATAAACTATTAGGCAGATATTATTAAATTGATTCCATTACTTACAATGAGATAAGTTAATGAAAGTAACTGAGAGTGCGAAATCCTTTATATTAATTAATTTGCTTTGGTCACAAATAAAAATGCTGACTATAACAGTTGAACCTATGCGAAGGGGTCTTCACATAAGTTGAATATAACCAAATGTTTTATTGTAAGAATTAATCACAAAATTTTTAGTACAAAAATGTGCATCATTACATTTTTCATATCGAGAACATGTTGATTGAAATGGAGGTGGCGACTCCGAGGGGAATAGCAAGAGCTTTAGACCCTGGACTGAGCAACGCGAGGTAAGAGGCTAAAGCCTTGCCCCCCGGAAAGCGTCCACTGAAATGGAAATCAACCTATAATCTTGTGGTAAAATCTTCATAGGGAATCGACTAAAGCCTTGCACTTCGAAAATGCGTCCACAGAAATGGAAATCAACACTATATACGAAAATCAAAAAGGTTCAGCATCTATGTGCTGAACCTTTTTTGGATTATTCATGTAGTTGGATTAGGATCTTTTTGATGTTTCGCTAGTGATTTTTCTAACTCTTCCATCGCCATTTGTATTGAAGCAATTTCGTTTTGAAGATTCTCTTGAATTGGTGCTGTTTCAGTTTGCCACTTTTGGACCGATTTTTTTAATTCATCAATTGTTTGTGGAACTTGAGTTTTAGATTCCTTCGTTAAGTTTGAAATCGATTGTTTCAAATCACTTAATTGGAATTTAACTTCTGATAATTTATCTTTCCAATCAGCTGAAACGTTTTTTACGTTCGTACGCATTTCAGTACCCGATTGGGGAGTTGAAAATAAGACCGCTGCGGACCCTGCAAGCAAACCAGCTCCAAGCCCGACTAAAAATGTAGATGCTTTCATCTCGCAAGCACTCCTTTCATATACACTTACTATTCCTTCTTTTTACCTAATTAAAACATGTATGCATAAAGAGAACAACTGTTACTTAGGCAGTGTCAGTAAAGAATATGGTTGTATAGTTTATTCCATAATAAAAAAGCCTGCTACTTGAGCAGGCTTTGAAAAGTTAGTTTGATAACGCTGTTTCGAATTTTGAACGTTTTACAAGTTGTGTCACAATCGGAAAAATCACAAACAGTGCAATTGCGTTAATGACGACTGCTGGTAATACGACCGTAAGAACAAGTGGTAAGAAGGGAACTTCTACCCCAATTACAAATATGGCAACTGATAAGAAAATGACGCCAGATAATAAAGTTCCAGCTCCCGCCAGTACAGTTGCTACTGGTAGCTTACTTGAATAATGTTTTAATACAACCACTACAGCATAAAAGACAAATGCGGTAATAAATTTATCAACTACATTTGGGATAAACCCTGCAGGAAATGTTGAAAATAGTCCTGACAGAACTCCGGTTGTTAGTGCTAATAAAAACACGTGTGACGCTTTTGGAAATAATAGAATGCCGATAAACATCATTGTGAGCATGAAATCTGGCTTCATCCCGTTCCCAAATCCCGGAATCACCAAGTAAAGGGCTGCTCCGACACCTACAAGTAGGGACATTAAAACTAAACTTTTTGTATTCATTTCTCATCTCTCCTCAACTAAACTAGTCTGATTTTTGGAATCTCCTAATGTGTCCTATGACCATTAGCGAGAAACTTAGTGCTGATTTTACGTGCTTTCCATAAGGATTGCAAGTCTAAATACTTAATTGAGATTTGATTTTTTCTGCGTATTCCGTCACCAAATCAGTCGTGAGTTGTTTTTCTTTTGTTTGCCAAGTCGCTTTAAAACCATCTGTTTGATCGTATCTTGGGATAAAATGAAGATGGAAGTGGAAAACACTTTGTCCGGCTGGAGCACCATTGTTATTTAATAAATTGAGTCCAGCTGGATTAAACGAAGCTTTTATTGCAGAAGCAATTTTAGGTGCTACAGAGAATAATTGACTCGCATCTTCTGAGTTCATATCAAATACATTTTCATGATGTTTTTTAGGGATGAGTAAAGTATGTCCTTTTGTTAAAGGGAAAATATCCATAAAGGCCAATACGTGATTATCCTCATACACTTTAATACTAGGAATAGAACCATCTACAATTTTACAAAATAAGCAATCGCTCATCTAGTAACACATCCTCTCATGATTGACGTAAGTTTATCATATATTGCATAAAGGTAGGAAAGGATAGTGGCAGATTTTTTACCCTACTTTTGGTAATATTAATTTAGAAATGAGGTGCCCGAATGAATGTATTAGAAGTAAATGCTGTAACAGGTGGTTACACACGTAAACCCGTTATTCATGAATTATCATTTTCAATTGCACCTGGCGAACTAGTCGGGTTAATTGGATTAAATGGCGCAGGTAAAAGTACAACCATTAAACATATTATCGGGCTGATGAATCCGAAAAATGGGGATATTCGCTTAAATAATGTTACCTTCGAAGAAAATATGGACAAGTATCGATCTGCTTTTTCATATATTCCGGAAACACCTGTCCTTTATGATGAATTAACATTGAAAGAACATTTAGAGTTAACAGCTATGGCTTATGGGCTTGACCAAGAGACGTTAGCAGCAAGATCAGAGGTTTTATTAAAAGAATTCAGAATGGAAAAGCGGTTAAATTGGTTCCCATCCCATTTTTCGAAAGGGATGCGTCAAAAAGTAATGATTATGTGTGCTTTTTTAGTGAATCCTTCTCTCTATATAATTGATGAACCTTTTGTTGGACTGGATCCACTTGGTATTCAATCGTTGCTTGATCAAATGAACGAAAAGAAAAAGACTGGTGCTTCTGTTTTAATGTCCACTCATATTCTGTCGACCGCAGAACGTTATTGCGATCGAATCTTACTTCTTCACAATGGCCGAATAAGAGCGCAAGGAACGATGAATGATCTGCGTACAGCATTTAATATGCCGCATGCGACTTTGGATGACTTATACATTGCCATGACGAAGGAGCAAGAAGATGAATAGCTTGCAAGATGTGTGGCGCATTCGGTTCGTCTATTATGTAAATGAACTTCAAAAGTATTTAAAATATGTTTTTACAGGTCATTTGGCATTCGTCTTTGTTTTTGTCATTGGTGCAGGAGGCTATCAATATAGTGAATGGTTAAAAACAGCTCCGTCAGATTTTCCCGCCACTTGGTTAATGGCTGGGGTTTTAGGTATATTGTTGGCTTATAGTCCGTCAACCACATTAATTCGTGAGCCTGATCAAATGTATTTATTGCCACTTGAGTCATCACTAATGGGTTATATGAAAAAAGCTTTAAACTGGACGTTTTGGTCACAAATTTTCATTGTCATTTTGCCATTTATCATATCCATTCCGTTATTATCACAAGTTGGAAATGTGGAACCCGTAACATTAGGTGCGGTTTTCGTATCCATGTTTCTGCTGAAATATTGGAATGTTAAAGTAGAGTTTGTTTTCCGTTGGGCAAATGTAGGACAAGGGGTATGGGGAGATCGTGCGATACGAGCGCTTATTTCCATCCTGTTTTTACTTGCTGTCTTTGCCATGGTGCCTTTTTATTTTGTATTGTTACTGATTCCTATTGTTTTTTACTATTCCGTATGGGCAAAACAATTAAAAGGACAACCTTTTCCGTATGAACATTTCGTGAAGCTAGAACAGAACCGGATGTTACGTTTTTACCGATTTGCTAACTACTTTACGGATGTTCCACATATCAGTGGTTCCATAAAAAGAAGAGCTTGGCTGGATTGGATTTACCGCATAACTCCATATGGACGAACAAATTCTCAAGAATTTTTAGTCCTGCGAACCTTTATTCGAACCGACGATACGTTTTATTTATGGTTGCGTTTAACGGGTATTGCCACTATAGGAGCTATTTTTATCGGTATTCCAGTAGTTGTCATGATTTTTGTGGGTGCAATGGCATTCGCAAGTGCACTCCAACTTAAGCAAGCTTTATCCTCTTCAAATGAGTTCCGAATGGATATGCTTTTCCCGATCGGGGAAAAAGCTCGTGGACTTGCAGTTAATAAAGTCGTTCGAATTGTCCAAGTTGTGCAAGCGGTCATCGTGTTGTTTGCGATACTGTTGACTGGTTCAGACGACGTACTTTTATATGTTGCTCCAGTTGTCGCACTTGTTATTAGTGAAATGACTTTGAGAAAGAGTAAATAAACAAAGATCTCATCACCTGATTGAAGTCGGGGATGAGATCTTTTTGTTTAGTTAGAATGGCAATAAAATCTTAAGGGGGCCTTTAGGTTGAATGATGTCTTGTATGTCTAAAATTGGGATAGGGAAGTAGGGGAATCCAGCTACGTAAGGTGAAATCTCATAAAGTTGGAAATAGATAACGAGTGAATGATCGGCAAGATAGAAATCTTGATCCTCACGAATTTGGGTAAATTCTTCAAGAATGGGAATCTCCCATTCAGTTATTTTAGGTTTAATAATTTCGGATAATCGTTTTACATAATCGCTACCAGGTAAAAATAAATCTTTTAATTCGTAGTGATTACCAGTTGTTACATTGAACGATAAAGCTTTTACAAGCGTCATTCCGTGTGCGCCACCCGTAAAAGAGTAGACGGTTAAGGTCAAACTTAAAATTTGACGTTCATTCGTTTTAATTTCAAATTCTCCGACCATTTCAACTAGACTTTCTTCGTAAAATCCTAGTTCTATGACCATATCGTTTAAGGTTGCCACAATTTTTTGGTTGATTTGATACTCTGCATGGAGGTTTGGAAGTCCGAATACGTAAGGATAGTAGATGGAGATTTTCGGTGAATGCCTAAAAATACGTCTATGCCCAATCATGACAGGAAAATCCATTTCATCTTCCTTTCTTATTATGTTAACCCTAGTCCTTGTCTTCTCTAATTGTCACATCAAATTTACCCAGCCCTAAGGATGTTGAAAGTTGATTGGACAGATCTTGTATGTAAGTTTGTGCTTTCTTTTTACTCGAATCTAGACCGAATAATACAATGGTTATTTCCTTTTCTTCCATACTGAAGATCGTGTATCCAATACTACCTGTAGGTTGATATCCTTCGCTTTTCAAAGCGTTTATCAATTGTTCATGAAAATTTGTCTCTATCATTAAACTGTTGACGGTTTCCACTTCTTTCACATCTCGGAGAAATAAATCCTGATCGGACTCTTTTGTAAAAGTGAAGAACACCAGAAATAACACAACGACCGTGATGACGAGTAAACCGAGTAGAACAATGCCGCTATTTGACCTTCTCACAGTCTCCCTCCAAGTGATTACTTATTCCTTCAACCTATGCCATCTATTTGAATTTATTCAAAAGAAAAAGTTGCTTCTCCTATTGAAAAGCAACTCATCTATCAATCATTCAGTTGTTTGATAATCAATTACTGCAGCTCCAAGCGTTTTGGCCGCTACAAGCATAGCACTTTCTTCGAAATCAAATTTAGGGTGATGATGTGGATACACTTCTCCAGCAGGTTGTGCTCCTGTGAAGAAAAATGTTCCTGGTACTTGCTCTATATAATAGCCGAAATCTTCTCCACCCATATGTTGTTCAGATTCTCTGACATTTAAAACGCCTGGCGTTTTTTCAGCTACTTCTTTAAGGAACTGAGTTTCAGATTCATGATTCACTACCGGTGGATATCCACGTTCGTATAAAAATTCATATGTGCAATCATTTGCTAAGCAAGTTCCTTGAATGACTCTTTCCATTTCTTTTTCAATCAGATTACGGACTTCAGGATTAAACGTACGAACGGTTCCAATTAATTTAGCTGAATCAGCGATCACGTTAAACGCATTGTGTGAGACAAATGAGCCTACAGATATGACAGCTGAATCAACAGGGTTAATTCTTCTTGAAACAATCTGTTGCAAATTAGTTACTAATTGAGCCCCAATGACGATGGCATCCTTTGTTTGATGAGGACTAGCCCCGTGACCACCTCGGCCTTGAATGGTCAATTCAAATCGATCGGCCGCAGCCATAACTGGACCGACGCGGTATTCAATTGTGCCAGGTGGGGTTAATGACCAAAGATGGGTTCCAAATATTGCATCAACGCCTTCTAGACAGCCATCTTCGATCATCGGTTTAGCTCCACCTGGTGCATACTCTTCAGCATGTTGATGGATTAACACATATTCGCCAGCTAATTGTTCTTTCATTTCAAACAATGCTTTACCTAGAACTAGGAGTGTAGCTGTGTGACCGTCGTGTCCACAAGCATGCATCACATTTGGAACGGTCGATTTATATGAAACTTCTTTTTCGTCTTGAATAGGGAGTGCATCAAAGTCAGCACGCAAAGCGATGGTCTTACCAGGCATTGCACCTTTGATACGAGCGATTACGCCATTCCCACCGACATTTGGTGTGAATTCAATTCCTAAGTCTGCGTAAAAGTCTTGAATATACTTTGCGGTATTTGTTTCTTGAAACGAGACCTCTGGGTGCATATGGAGGTGACGTCTAATAATGAGCATCTCTTCATACGTGCTGTCTAATTTTTCGAATAGCTGTTGTTTCAAAATCGTTCATCCTTTCGGCTAGCGAAATAGTTTTAATTTTTGTCATTATATCATTCTGATACATGTGTAACAATTAAATGTTTTCAATTTTCAATTAGTCTTTTATCCTCCTTAAGACGGAGTTAAATTCCTTCTAGCGTAAGACGTTTTATTATGAGAAGCTGATAACATAGTGGTAGTAGGATTAGAGAGATGGGTGGGATTTTCATGAAACGTCCTTTTTTAACGGTGTTATTTTTCGTCGGATTAGGAGCCATTTTACTTGGAATGAATTTAGGTTTTTTTGATTTAGGAGAAACGTCTTGGACTAAGCTCATTATTCCAGCTTTATTGATTGTAATAGGGGCTAGCTCGCTAGATAGTTATACGAAAAAAGATCGTGAGGGTATGACCCTATTATGGGGGCTATTTACCTTTACTTTCGGGAGTCTAGTCATTCTAGGCGTTCTTGATTTGTTTGAATTCACTTATGGAGACTGGTTAAAACTTTGGCCAATTATATTAGTTGCGATTGGATTACATCAATTGTTTAAAAAGCCAGTGATGAAAAAAGATAAAGGGAAAACAATTATCTATACGAATTGGGATAAAGATGATGAAAATAATGTTAAAAAGAAGAGAAGACCCGTTGAATCACTTCAATTTAAAGAACAAGATTGGGAAGTCGTTCCCATGAATCGAGTGGTGAATATTGGTTCGTTTTTCTTTGACTTTTCAAAAGCAAATATTCCTCTGGGCGAGACACCCATACAGTTGAGTGGGAATGTGGGAGACGTTAAGATTTTGGTGGATGAAGATGTTGCGATTAAAGTGACATTCAAATCCAACGTGTTAAGTACAGATATTCTCGATAAGAAAGAAAATGGACTGCGTTCAGAAGTGGAATATGAAACGCCTGGATACGAAGAAGCAGAACGACGTGTCAAACTGTTTGTTGATTATCATGTTCTTGATGCGAAGATCAAAAGGGTTTAGGGAAGGGCGTTTATATGACTTCAATCCGGTTTTTATTAATAAAACAAGCACTTCAAATAGCCTTCTTATCTAGCAGCATCTTGTTTGTCCTGATTCAGCTTTTCGTTTTACTAATGCCCACATTTCAACTTTCGTTATATGAGTCGCTCTTATTTATAAGTATTACTTTTCTGGTCGTCTTATGTACGGGTGTATGGTATGGGAATAAAACAGGATCAGATTTATCATCTAGAATGACAGATATTCTCGCTGGATTTGGACAATTGCAAAATGGTAAATACACCTCAAGATTAGCTGTTCAAAAGGAAGATGAAATTGGTCTTGTAGAAGATGGATTTAATGATTTAGCTGATCAAATGAATGGACAACTAAAATCGTTGCAACGCTTGGTTGATCAAAATGTCACGATGATTAAACAAGCTGAGCAAGCAGCTATGACAGAAGAACGTCAAAAAATTGCAAGGGAATTACATGATGCAGTGAGTCAGCAATTGTTTGCTTTATCGATGTTGGCTTCGGCTGCTGAACGGACTGCGAGTAGTGAACTTGCTCAGGCGGTACCACTCATTCAGAAAATGTCTGTTCTATCTGTTAAAACACTAAATGAAATGCGTGCGTTATTGTTGCATTTGCGTCCGATGGATTTGCAAAATAAATCTTTATTTACAGCGATTTCCGAGTTAATTGCTGAACTTGAATCGAGAACGGATGTGGTTTTCGAATTTCGTTTTCCTGAAGAATGTTGCTTATCTCAAGGGAGTGAAGAGCATGTCTATCGAATGGTTCAAGAAGTACTGGCGAATTGTTTAAGACATGCGGAAGCTCGGCATGTGAAAATTGCTGCTAAAGTTTCCGGAAATCAATTTTCACTCATGATTCGTGATGATGGGAAAGGCTTTGATCCAGCAAAGAAAAAACAAACGTCATACGGATTAATTACAATTCGTGAAAGATGCGAAGAAATTGGCGGAACCGCAAGATTGTTTGCTAGAGAGGGAGAAGGGACGGAATGGACTTTTCATATTCCGTGTCAACTTAGTAAAGGGGATCTGATGAATGAAACCGATACGTCTTGGGATAACGGATGATCATGAAATGGTTCGATTAGGGCTCGTTTCCTACTTTTTAACAGAGCCAGGAATCGAAGTGGTAGGGGAAGCAAAAAGTGGAATGGAAGGTATCGCATTAGCAAAACAACATATGCCTGACGTTATGTTAATGGATTTACTAATGGAGAATGGAAATGGAATCGTGGCAACAAAAGAAATACTCGCATTTCATCCGACTTGTAAAATCATGATATTAACGAGTTATTACGACGAAGAACAAGTTTTCCCTGCGCTCGAAGCGGGGGCTTTTAGTTATTTATTAAAAACACTTCCTGCAGAAAAGATAGCAGAAGCTGTGCGAGATGCTGTAAACGGTAAAGCGACCATTGCACCTAAAGTTACGGACTTAATGATGAAGAAGTTGAGACCGAAAGATCGAATGCTTCATGATGATTTAACGGAACGTGAAATTGACGTTCTTAAGTGTCTAGGTGATGGACTAAGTAATCAAGAAATTGGGGAAAAGCTATTTATCGGTGTGAAGACAGTAAAAACGCACGTTAGCAATATATTAGCGAAGCTGGAGTTAACAGACCGGACGCAAGCAGCAGTGTATGCGAATCGAAATGGGATTTTGCATTAATAATGCTAATTAATTTTTATTAATCAATAGTCTAATGCGTTTAATGGGAATTAATGGAAATAAGGGATACTAAGTTTTAAAAACTTTGTATCCCTATTCTCTGACTTGAAATCGATATTACCGGCGGTGGTCAATATTCCTAAAGGGTATATCGTACATTCAGAGTGTCCTAATTCAACTTTTTAATAACAATTGATGAATTTACGTTTGTTTGTGTTCCTCCTGCATTCGTTTGCAGAGTAACACCTGCTGTAGAGGTGTGATTTCTAAGACTGACAACATCATTCGCTGCTAAAGTAATGATAGTTTGCCCGTTGTTCTGTTGTGTTCCAGCGCCTGATCCATAGATAGAATCCGTAACAGGTATTCCATTAACGAATAGAGAAAATTGATTAGGCTCTACTCCTGATACGGAATAGGTTATTTCATAGTCTCCAGCGTTCTCAACTAAAATATCTGAGGATCCCGGAGTGTGATTAATTCCAGGTGTAATTACACCATTAGAACTGAAAAGGATAGGGCTTTCTAAAGCTACTACTTGTGCATCTACATTGTATATATAACCATAGTTTGATAAACCTCCGGCAGGTCCTTGAATCCCTTGTGGTCCTTGAGGTCCAACCTCACCTTCAGGTCCTTGAATCCCTTGAGGTCCTTGAGGTCCAACAGCTCCGTCGGCTCCATCCGCGCCAGCAGGCCCTTGAATTCCTTGAGGTCCTTGAGGTCCAACAGCACCGTCGGCTCCATCCGCGCCAGCAGGTCCTTGAATCCCTTGTGGTCCTTGAGGTCCAATAGCACCGTCCGCTCCGTCCTCGCCAGCAGGTCCTTGAATTCCTTGAGGTCCTTGAGGTCCAACAGCACCGTCCGCTCCATCCGCGCCAGCAGGTCCTTGAATCCCTTGAGGTCCTTGAGGTCCAACAGCCCCGTCAGCACCGTCGGCTCCAGCAGGTCCTTGAATCCCTTGTGGCCCTTGAGGTCCAACAGCCCCGTCAGCTCCATCTGCGCCGGCAGGTCCTTGAATCCCTTGTGGTCCTTGAGGACCAACAGCACCGTCAGCACCGTCGGCTCCAGCAGGTCCTTGAATTCCTTGAGGTCCTTGAGGTCCAACAGCTCCGTCGGCTCCGTCCTCGCCAGCAGGTCCTTGAATCCCTTGAGGTCCTTGAGGTCCAACAGCTCCGTCGGCTCCGTCCTCGCCAGCAGGTCCTTGAATTCCTTGAGGTCCTTGAGGTCCAACCGCTCCGTCAGCCCCGTCAGCACCAGCAGGTCCTTGAATTCCTTGAGGTCCTTGAGGTCCAACCGCTCCGTCCTCGCCAGCAGGTCCTTGAATTCCTTGAGGTCCTTGAGGTCCAACAGCACCATCAGCTCCAGGAAATCCTTGAGGCCCTCTAGGTCCAATCGCACCATCCGCCCCAGGGAATCCTTGAGGTCCTCTAGGTCCAATCGCACCATCCGCCCCAGGAAATCCCTGAGGTCCTCTTGGTCCAACCTCTCCATTCTTTCCAGGGAACCCTCTTGGTCCTCTTGGTCCTCTACAACATATTCGTTGACTATCCTCATATTTGCATTTAGTACGATTTTCTCTGCATTCATTTGTATACTCTCGACTGCAAGTTTTTTTTGTTCGACTACAACTTTGCATTTGCTTTTTTTTACAACAAACTTTACATTTTCCTTTTCTATTATAATTCATAAATTTTCACCTCCTTTTTCAAAAGATAATTTATCCTATGAGATTTAATTCTATTGAGGTAGGCAAATTTATATATTATTCTCTGAAATTTAACTGAATTTGTAATTGCAAATTAACATAGTTTAATTCAAACGCATTGTATTTTGTACTCCTATACAAATGAATGGGTGCTGTCTAAAAAGTCTCTAAAATAAAACAGATATGATTAATTGGAATGAAAGGTCGTGGAAAACATCTGATTCTGTTCTTGGAACATTAAAATGCGTAGCATAAGAAATAAACAAAAAACTACATAAAATGGGAACTTCGCCGAGTCATATTTTACGACTTTTAGGACACCCCCTTGAATAAATGTAAGGGGATTATTGTTTCAATTTTTTCAAAATCTTTTAGTATCAACTCAGCCACCTTTAAAATTTTTAATCATAAATATATTTTTGGCATTTTATTCCATTAAGAAAGTTAAATTCTTATCATATCTAAATCGTAAGTAACACTGTTTAAATAAATGCATTCCTACTTATATAATTCTCTTTATGAGTAAGTATCACTTTTATAATTAATATGCATGGAATGAAGGCTCACCTTTTATACGCTCTTTTCATAACCTATGAATATTGAGCGGAAGGAGTGGTATGTAAATGAATGGCGAAGCGCAACAAACTGTTGAGTATGTAAGTGCCTACGATCCGTATGTGTATCAAACGTTGACATCAGTAGTTGGGAAAAATATTGTGGTCCAAGTAACCAATAACAGCGTCGTTAAAGGTGTATTGACGAAAGTGTTACCCGATCATATTGTTGTCGAAAAAAATGGAACTCCATTTTTTGTCCGATCCCAACAAATTATTTGGGTAACGTTAGGAAATTAAAAACATGTTCCCGTAAATTTCGACATATAGTAACCAATGGAAGTGGGTTCCATTGTTAAGTAATTGATAAGGAGGAACATTCATTTTTAAACGAGTAAATAGGTTGCAAATTGACCTTCCGGCACCTGAATATGGCGATGCGAATGCTGCAGCAGCAGTCCAAGAATTGCTTGGTGGGAAATTTGGGGAAATGTCTACATTAAATAATTATATGTATCAATCCTTTAATTTCCGTCAAAAAAACAAGTTCAAACCTTTTTATGACTTGGTTGCTTCAATTACGGCTGAAGAATTCGGTCATGTAGAACTGGTTTCTAACACCATTAATTTATTACAAAAAGGTGTTTCGTTTGATGGGAAACCTGATGTAACCCCTCTACAGAATGGGAAGGATTTACGAAATACTTATTCGCTCATTGCAACAGCACAAACTTCATTAGCAGGAGATTCGATGGGGAATCCATGGCGTGGGGATCATGTTTTCTCCAGTGGGAATTTAGTATTAGATTTACTCCATAATTTCTTCTTGGAATGTGGCGCAAGGACACATAAAATGCGTGTTTATGAAATGACCAATCACGAAACAGCAAGGGAAATGATTGGATATCTGCTAGTGCGCGGTGGTACTCATGTTCTTGCATACGCAAAAGCAATTGAGATGGCGACAGGAGTAGACATTACGAAAATGCTACCTATTCCAAATTTAGATAACCGAGCGTTCGATCACGCAAGGAAATATGAAGACCAGGGATTAGGAAATATTTTATTTACTTGGAACGATGAAGGGCAATACAAAGACATTCGCCAAATTTGGAAAGGGGATAATCCAAGTAGTGGCCAGCCTCTTGTCGTACAAGAAGGTATTCCAAAAGGTGGGAAAATTCCAGACTTAGATGATCTCCCAGAGGAGTTTGCGCCAGGGATTGGACCAGATGAATATCAACAAATTGCAAAACGTTTAATGGCTAATATGTAGTTTTAGATAAAGGGAATGCATTGATTGTGCGATAAAGAGCTCGTTTTGACCGATAACCCTTTGAGTATGTGAGATAAACTTCTAGAGTGACTGATAAAACAACAAGTCTGTGCGATGAATTTTTTTCGCCAACTTGTTTATATATGAAAAAGAGTCAACCCACAAAGGGGCGACTCTTTTCTTTTATTCGTCTTCTTTTTTTGGAGCAGTTCGATAGGTCGTTACATAGGAAGCGCTTGAAAAAATATTAGGTCTCTTATCAATTCCTTCATCTGTGCCACGTTTTTCATGTGCTTTATTATATGCTTGAGATGTTTGCCACGCTTCGAATGATCCTGGTCCTGTCCATTCAGTCAAAATGACGTATGTATCTGTACCAATAGGTCGCAAAACACGGATGGCAATAAATCCTGGTTCATCTTCGATTGCTCGTGCACGATTTTTGAAGCGATGTTCGAAAATAGGACGTCCTTCATCTGTTACAGGAATGTTATTGAAAACAAAGTAGCCTTGATCACTTAATTCACCTGACGAATCAATTACTTCATATTTTCGCGGTGTTTGAAAGACAGTTGCTCCAGACGTTTCATGTAATAACACGGCATTCCCTTCACCATGAAGAACAACCATCTTTTCATTGGCATGTTTTTCTTTTAATGAAAGCATAAAGTCAGGTGTACCAGAAGTTAAATAAATATTCATTGTAATCCCTCCATATCTCTATCTACAGTATAATCTTCCCTGATTGAAAATACTTAAAACAACTCTTTGACTAAATGATGTCTTCTATTCAAGACAATTCTATGACAATTGTCCTCGATAACTATACAATATAGAAGAGAAAGTCTATATTAAGAACGAATATAACGAGAAAATTGACTAATATGTGTAAGTGAAAGGAAGGATACGAATTTTATGAGAAAGATTAATGACACATTCTTAAGAGCAGCAAAAGGTGAGAAAGTAGATTACACTCCGGTGTGGTATATGCGTCAAGCAGGCCGTTCACAACCCGAATATCGAAAAATTAAAGAAAAATATTCATTAGAAGAAATTACACATCAGCCTGAATTATGTGCATATGTAACAAGATTGCCTGTAGAAAATTATGATGTAGATGCAGCTATTTTATACAAAGACATCGTCACGCCACTTCCTGGAATTGGTGTGGATGTCAAAATTAAAGCTGGTGTTGGTCCTGTCATCTCTAATCCGATTCGAACAGTTCAAGATGTAGAGAAACTAGGGGAGCTGTCTCCACAAGATCATATTCCATTTGTACTTGAAACGATTAAAATTTTGACGGAAGAACAACTAGATGTTCCGTTGATTGGATTCTCAGGAGCACCATTTACTTTAGCTAGTTACATGATTGAAGGCGGACCTTCAAGAAACTACAATAAAACAAAATCATTTATGGTGACAGAACCTCAAGCTTGGTTTGCGTTAATGGACAAGCTGGCAGATATGATCATTGTTTACGTAACTGCGCAAGTGAATGCAGGGGCAAAAGCGATTCAAATTTTTGACTCATGGGTTGGCGCATTAAACGTAGAAGATTACCGTATTTTCATTAAACCAATCATGACTCGCATCTTTAGTTCAATTCAAGAACTAGGTATTCCAGTCATTACATTTGGTGTTGGTGCAAGTCACTTAGCGAAAGAGTGGCACGACCTTCCAGTTGATGTTGTCGGTTTAGACTGGCGTTTATCGATTGAAGAAGCTCGCGGAATGGGACTAACGAAAACGCTTCAAGGAAATTTAGATCCATCCTTATTATTAGCTGATTGGTCTGTAATTGAAGAACGTGCTAAACAAATTATTGATCAAGGTGTGAATCACCAAAGTCATATTTTCAATTTAGGACACGGGGTCTTCCCAGAAGTAAATCCTGATGTATTAAAACGATTAACAGCATTTGTTCATGATTACAGCCGTTCGCAGATGAAAGCACATTCATAAGATATTCAAGTTCGTAAGTTGAGATTGAACCTGTCAAAATGAAGATTGAAAATAATGAATGAGGTGATGAAGTTGTCTAAAAAAACAATGGGATTGCTTGTCATGGCATATGGAACGCCATACAAAGAAGAGGATTTAGAACGTTATTATACGCATATTCGTCATGGTCGTCCTCCAAGTCCAGAAGCTTTAACAGATTTAAGAGATCGCTATCGTGCCATTGGTGGAATTTCACCATTAGCTAAAATTACAGATGACCAAGCAGAAGCATTATGTAATCGTTTGAATGAAGTGCAAAATGACATCGAGTTTAAATTATATATTGGTCTTAAACATATTGAACCCTTTGTAGAAGATGCAGTAGAACAAATGCATAAAGACGGCATCACAGAAGCTGTTTCGATTGTATTAGCTCCACATTTCTCAACATTCTCTATTAAGTCTTATAATGGACGTGCAAAAGAGACTGCTGAAAAACTTGGCGGACTACATATTACTTCAGTTGAAAGCTGGTATGATGAGCCGAAATTCATTCAATATTGGACGGAGAAAGTATCTGGAACATTTGATGCTATGTCACCAGAAGAACGTGCAAAAGCATGTTTAATCGTTTCTGCTCACTCACTACCTGAAAAAATCATTGCGAATGGTGACCCATACCCAGAACAGTTAAAAGAGACAGCGGATTTAATCGCACAAGCTGCTGGAATTGAAAACTATGAAGTGGGCTGGCAAAGTGCAGGTCAAACTCCTGAACCTTGGATTGGTCCTGACGTACAAGATTTAACTCGTGAGTTACATGAACAAAAAGGATATACATCTTTTGTTTATACACCAGTTGGATTTGTAACAGATCACTTGGAAGTACTATTTGATAATGATTATGAGTGTAAAGTCGTGACAGATGAAATCGGCGCTAATTATTACCGCCCTGAAATGCCGAATACTCAACCATTATTTATTGATGCAATGACAGATGTTGTTTTAAAACATTTGAATAAGAAATAACTAAACTGAACCCGAAAGTGATGATGACCGTGTCTGGAGAAAAACGTAAAGTAGCTGTAATAGGAGGCGGAATAACGGGCTTATCGGCCGCATTCTATTTACAAAAAGAAGCAAAAGAAAAAGGATATCCACTTGAAGTGATCTTAATCGAAGCTTCTCACCGACTTGGCGGGAAAATCCAGACTGTTCGTCGCGATGGGTTTGTTATTGAACGCGGACCAGACTCATTTTTAGAACGCAAAAAAAGTTTTGGTCAATTTGCTACAGATCTTGGAATCAGTGATCAACTTGTCGCGAATGCTACAGGAAAAGCCTATATTTTAGTTAATGACGGTCTTCATCCTATTCCTGGTGGATCGGTTATGGGAATTCCATCACAAATCTCACCATTCATTACATCTGGATTGTTTTCATGGAGCGGGAAATTACGTGCAGCGGGTGATTTTGTTTTACCAAAAGCTTCAGTAAAAGGTGACCAATCCGTCGGACAATTTTTACGTAGACGTTTTGGCGG
Organism: Paenisporosarcina sp.; assembly: GCF_057785155.1. NCBI lineage: Bacteria > Bacillati > Bacillota > Bacilli > Caryophanales > Caryophanaceae > Paenisporosarcina > Paenisporosarcina sp. Next base: position 178,255 of record NZ_JBYNRN010000021.1, on the reverse strand, counting down.
TGAAGTAGTTGAAAATTTAATTGAGCCATTATTAGCAGGTGTCTATTCTGGAGATATTGATAAAATGAGTCTCCAAGCCACGTTCCCACAGTTTTATAAACTAGAACAGGAACATCGTAGTTTAATAATCGGTTCGAAGAAAATAGCCCCTAAACAGCCGGTCAAGAAATCCAAAGAAGGTATTTTCCGTACGTTTAAAAATGGATTAGAAACCATTGTTGAGGCTATTGAAGCACAACTCGAACCGAGCTCTGTGATCAAGGGAGTTCGAGTAGAACGTTTTGAGAAAGTGGGAGAACAAGTAAATCTGTTCCTTAATAATGATGCAGAAATGCTCTTCGATCGAGTCATTTTTGCTACGCCACATCTCGCGGCACTTCCTATATTTGAAGAACATGGACTGATGACTGAATTTCAAGACATGCCAGCAACTTCGGTAGCGACAGTTGCTATGGCATTTAAAGAGGATGCCGTAAGTCAAGAAAATGAAGGTACTGGCTTTTTAGTTTCGCGCAATAGTGATTATTCAATAACAGCTTGTACGTGGACTCACAGAAAATGGCCAACGACGACACCTGAAGGTCATGTACTACTTCGAGGGTTTGTAGGTCGTCCAGGGGATGAGTCTACTGTAGAGTTATCAGATAGCGAACTTGAAAAAATTGTCCTTTCTGACCTCAAACAAACGATGAAAATAAAAGAAGATCCCTTATTTACAGTTGTGACAAGATGGAAGAAAGCTTCTCCTCAATATATGGTCGGTCATAAAGAACGTGTGGCTAAAGCTAAAAAAGAACTAGAAGAGCATTTCCCGATGATAAAGCTAGCTGGAAGTTCATATGAAGGTCTAGGATTACCAGACTGTGTGGATCAAGGAAAAGCGACTGGAACTGAAATAATTAATGATTTATTTAATTAATGAAATTAAGGCTCCTCTATGTTAATTACACCTTCTTTGTTAGTAGTTTCTAATATTGGAGCTGCCTCTTTCACACTTAAAAGTTAAGTTTACGGATATCAGTTTAAAAAATGACATAGCTTGCACCATTTTGAGTGCAAGCTATGTCATTTTTTATATTTTATTGTTAATAACTTCTTTTTTTTGAGGGAATCAACACCTTTGACGATAATACGAAAGAGTATCACTTATGGAATTCTCAAATGGAATAAGTGGATTCCAACCCATGCTTTGTAACACAAAAGGTGTATTGTCTTCTCTTTCTTCAGGTTTATTCTCTATACTTTTAACTTTAAAATCCACAGTAGTCAGATTCCGTAATGTATCCGTTATGTCTTTTAAATATCTAGATTTTCCTGTTGAAATGTCATATGTCTCACCGGATTTTCCGTAATTGAAGAGTATTTCATATGCAGCGACTGCATCTCTAACGTCTAGAAAATCTCTTCGAACAAACAAATTGTTTACTTCAATTATTTTTTCAACATCTAGAATCTCCATATCTCTAATCTTTTCCGCGATTAGTGAACAAATGCCACTCGACTCACCTGGACCGATAAGATTAGATGGTTTAGCTATAATTATATCCATTCCAAAAAGAACTTCCCATGACTGAGCAATGATAGACTGTAACGTTTTACTTAAGCCGTATGGATGGATTAGCGTAGAGTAATGGTTGGGGTCGAATTGAAGCGCAGAACTAACAATGACAATTTTACACTTTGGGTTGATAGTGCGTAGCGAGTCGACTAAAAATAGAGTAGACATAGCATTAGCTTCAATAGAAGAAATCGGATCTTCCCAAGACTTTTGAACCTGGTTTTGTCCTGCTAAATGTAGTAAAAAATCAGGTTTTGTTTTTTGGATGAGGTGTGCTACTGAGCTTTTGTCTGTGAGTTCGCAGTGTTCATATACAATTTGATGATTTGAGGTGTGGTGAGTTGGAGTTCTAGTAACAGCAATTACTCGATAGTTCTTATTGATAAAATAATCACATGCATGTTTACCTGTAAATCCGTTTGCGCCTGTTATTATAATAGTGGGTTTTTTAGGAGAATTTTCTCCTTGGGTAGATAGAAACATTTCTTCTTTCACCATATCCTCTCCTTTTTGAAGAGGACTCTTATTCCTAAAATCATTTTCTTTCCTCCTAAAAATGATGAAATGGAGGGGGGATTTTTACTTTTGTTTAATTTAGTGAGGGGATGGGCATAACGAAAAAAATTATTCAACATAAAATTTATACGTTTCTTCTAATCCGTTTAAGAGATTGACACTAGGTTGCCACTTTAGCAAATTTTGTGCTTTTTCATTACTAAGACAACTGTGTTTAATATCCCCTTCACGAGGAACTGTAAAGACGGTTTGGATGTGTTCCCCATGTATATCTTTTAATTTGCTAATTACATCATTTACAGCCGTTTTTTTGAATGTACTGATTTGTATAATTTCTTGTTCTCCATAATTCATTGCTTGAATATTTGCCGAGACAATATCCTTCACATATATAAAATCCCTAGTTTGCTCACCATCTCCATGAACTCTCAATGTGTTTTCTGATTTTAAGCGGTCAATAAAAACAGCGACTACACCACCTTCTCCTTTTGGTAATTGTCTGGGACCATATACATTTGCATATCGCAAAATCGTATAAGGAAGTCTATAAAGCTCATAGAAAAGCTTTATGTAAGACTCAGCGGTCAATTTGGATAATCCATAATAAGAGGCGGGTATCGTATTTTCATGCTCTGTAAGAAAGTCTTTTTTTAGGTTACCGTACACTGCAGAAGTAGAAGCGAAAATGAATTTTTTTACGTGTGTATCACGACTAGCTTCCAGCATATTGATCGTTCCTCTTATATTTACATCTGCATCATACTGTGGATCCATAACAGATTTTCCTACATCTGCTTGAGCTGCCAAATGGAAAACAACATCTGGCTTAACAAGATAAAATATTTCTTTTGCTTCCTTACTACAAATATCTACCACATGCATTTTTGCACAAGGGTTTACATATTTCGATTCACCAGCGACTAGATTATCAAGAACATGAACTTCTGCACCCAACATAACGAGAGCATCGACCAAATGCGAGCCAATGAAGCCTGCTCCTCCTGTTACAATTATTTTCATTTACATACATCCTTTATGTTTTTAGTAATATATGTGAAAGTTAACTATGAAATAAGGCTATTAACTCTAGTACTGGTAGTTTTTTATGAAACTAGAAAAAGACATTTAATAAGATTTTTTAAATTAAAACAGAAAAATAAACTTGAAACCTACAATTTCGTAGATTTCAAGTTTACATACATAATAATTTATATTGGGAAAATCAATTTTTGAAAGAGTTTAGATCGGGAATCTTGTAGTTAAGAGGCAAGGAATTATTAATTTTCTCTATTATTTGTTCGTCTGTTCGTATCTCTTCAAAAGATTTTGCATCGTTTTTTGTATGATCCGTATAAGCATCCATTACCTTGAACAATTTTTCAGAAGTAGGATTAGGAAGAGAATATTTATTGGGAAGATTGTTTTTTATTGGTTCCCAAAATTTGTTGTCTACAAAAATTTGTTTTGAGTTCGTAAAGGGAAGGGAGAATAAACTATCGTAATATTTCTCATTCATTGTTTGAGTAAGTTTTTCAAAATGGGGATGAGGTAGAGTGTATGATTTGGGTAGGTAGCCAGTAATTCGATTCCAAATGACAGAGTCGACAAAAGTTAAAGGTGAAGGTTTAGGACTAGAAAATAGCTGATCGTAGGAGTCTGACCTCATAGAATTTAATTGAGAAATATTGTCTGGATTAGGCATTCGATATCTTGCTGGTAAAGTAGTCTGGATTCGATCCCATAATTGTTTGGATACAAGAACGTGTTCGGTAGTTATGTTGGAATCAAACAAAGAATCATATGGTTCAGCATTGATATAGGTCGTGTCTGAAATCTCTTCTATTAGTTCATCTGAATAAATTTTGCTCTTAATTTTTAGCCAAAAGGCTTTTCCCTTTATCAATAAAGAGTAGAGAAGTATTCTAAAGTACTGGATAATTCTCTTCATTCTCGTCCTCTTTTCCTTGACTTGCAATTGCTTGATTATATATCTCGAGTAAGTTTTTCACTCCATTTTCGTTAGACCAATGCGTCATGCCCCATTTCTTGGCGTTAGCGCCAAGGTTTTTTCTTAAACTATCGTTTTCAAGAAGTAATTCAAGGTTTTCTGATAGAATCTGTGCATCTCCGGGTGGGGTTAATATTCCAGTAATCTTATGATTCACCATTTCTGGTAGTCCACCAACATCACTTACTATTGCAGCTTTACCAGCAATTTGAGCTTCGATTAAAGATAATGGCTGATTTTCTAATAAAGTTGGAAGAACAAAAATATCAGAATTTGCTAGTAGATATGGAACATCGTCTCGTTTTCCAAAAAATAAAACATCTTCTTCTAATTTTAATAACTTCGTTTGAATTCTTAACTCCGATAATTTATCCCCTGAACCAACAATCCAACAAACCCAATCATTTCTAATTTTTTTTAACTTACCTAAAGCCTCTATTAAATGATTAACACCTTTTAATTCTGCCAATCTTCCTGAGAAAATAATGACTTTCTTATTTTTAGGCTTTATAATTGGTGATTTCTTTTTAGTAAGTTTGATGAAATTTTCAGTATCAAAGCCGTAATGGAGTACTTTTATTTGGTCTGGTGAAACTTGAAATTCTTCAATTAAGATATTTTTTAACCAATTATTTGCAACAATTGTAATATTAGAAGAACTAGCACCTGTTTTTTCTAATTCGTCATAATATGCTTTTGCCATATAGGAATTATCGGACTTATGAATGGTAGTCAATTGATGTCGAATTTCGTGCGCGACTGATCCATGAAGAGTCGCAACTAACGGTGTTTTTTCTGGTTTTACACGTTTAATGCAAGCAGTAGAAATAACATCTTGAGTATGAATAATATCATATTGATCTAGACCTAAATATGCTGCTCCTAACTCGTAAACATAGCGTTGGAACTCAGTATATTCCACGAGTTTATTAGCATAAATAGCTGGGTAGTTTTGTTCATTCATTTTTGCTTTTAATAAAGGAAGAATTTTTTCTCTTTCAATTTTTCTCTGATTATTGACTATATGAATATTGGTGTTCTCCTCATCATATCCAAGTAAATCGACAGAATGCCCTAATAATTCTAGCCTTCTTTTAAGCTGTTCCATGTAACTCCATACACCACCTAAATGTGGAATTGGCCAATACGTCGCGAGTAATATTTTCAAATAATTCATCCTCCTGATTTGGTCGCATAATGTATTTGTATTTTCGTTATCAGAAATTGTGTAGGTCATAGTGTGAAGTACATGTTTGCAGAATTATTAATAAGTGATCATTTGAAGGATAATAGGAGTACCCTTTAATGGAATATCCTCAGTTAGCAATTTTAGATGTCCTTCATCAACTTCGTAATTCATTTTAGGTTGTAAAACTCCATTGATAAATAAATTCATGTAAGAAATTTTCATAGGACTTAAGATTTTTTGTTTACCATATTCCATTAATCCATCTTCTTCTGTGAAATTTCGTCTGTGACCATCTGATATTGTAAAAAATTCTTGACTAACCACTTGTTTTGGACTTGAAATATACAATTGGTGGTTCGAATGAATATTTGTTTTCACATGGGATCGCGGAAAATAAGCAGTTGTTTTTAATGGAACAAAAGGTTGATTTCTCATTCTTCTCCCCTTTCTAATAAACGCCATTAACCAATTTCGGCTAATTTAGTACGTAAAGTAGTGTATACGTATTTCCAAAAATGTGTGTTTATAGTGGGTCCAAATACCTGTTTTAAGAAATCTGGTTGTCCATTAATGACTCCTAAATGACTTCTCTCATATGTTGTTTAGTGAATCATAAAGGAGGAAAAAATTTGTCTTTAAGAATTATTAAACTTTCAGGATCACCTAGTCAAACTATCTCAACGCTTCCGACAGTTACTCGATTATTTCATGTGGTGCCAGAAACAATTTCGGAAAATAGCACTCACAGAATTGACGCTTCTCAGTTTTATAATGATGCTGGAGAAGTTGTACAAGAACTCCCTAGTTTAAATTTAAATAATAGCTATTTTAATGTTTACATTAATGGCGCACTACAGATGGACGATAATTTTGCATATACGTCTGGAGAAGAAGGAATTGGATCACTTCTTATTTCTGTTCCAGAAGAATCAGAAATATTAGAAGGAAGCCCTGTAATAATTGAAGTAGTAAATTTCAATCCGGAGATTAGTCTCCAATAATTTATTGGTATATATCATGAAACATTGTTAATTAAACTTTCAAGAGCTTAGAAGAAACAGACGGGTAAGAGTCTGTTTATTCTAAGCTTTTTTGTTTAGAGTTTATGCGCAAACATAATAGAGAAATAAACAGACATATTAGGAGTAATGTGTCAACGAATTAATTAAGTTTTTAAGGTGATTTGAAACTATAAATTTAGTAGAGAAGCCCGGATAAATCTATGTTAATAGAATAGGATATTATATCTTTCAAAGAGAGGGGGTATTTTTAATATGGCTGAAAAAACGTTTGTGAACACTAGTTTAGCAACTTTGCAAATTACCATTTTTATTCGTGAAGGTACGGATCCTGTAAATCAAGATGGGTTTGAATCATTTACTCTTGGTCCAGAGGAAACATTAGTAGTCGAATATGGCACGGAGACAAATATTTTCTTAAATGGTTTTGTACTGTTTACTATCTTTGCTGGAGATTTGTATAGCAAAGTCCAATTTACAACTGTCGTAGGTAGTGAGCTAGATGATTTGCTAAATACAAACGACATTATTACATTTACAAAAAATCTAACTGATTATGTTGTATCTGGTAGTGATGCTCCAACCACACCTTAAATTTAGTTAGGACGAATAATAAATATTATTAAAATTAGTCTGAACTAAGAGGGAAAAGATGATGTCGAAAGTTGTCGATATCATCTTTTACTATTTAGGTTCCTATTATTTTTTTTGCGAAATGAGAAATATATCCCTAATACCTTTCAATTAAATGCATTAAATATTATACATGGTGTTGGAAATATAAACATTCTAACAATTACTTGTAAAAAAGAGAGGGAGAGGTGAAAAAATGAATTTAAATGATATTAAAGGTAATTACGATGCCATATTTAGTTTAGGGGATTTGTGTTTAACGTCTATCCAATTAAAAAAGCATAATTTAAGACCATATTCAGGTGTACTAGACTGGGTAGCTAGTCCTAAACTATCATATGTCAACAAGTTATTGCAAAATCGTTTTATCGGTTTTATGGATAAGGAAAATTTGCGTGTCTTAGGCTATGCTGATACTTTTATATGCGTTTCAGATGATGGTTATCAAATAGTATCCAATCACGATTTTGATGGAGAAAAAAATACTCTCGCACAGTTAGATTCCTATTACGAAGTAATGGAAAAATACGAAAGAAGAATCAATCGATTTCTATCAGAAATGCGAAGCGCTAAAAGGATACTGTTTGTAAGAACAGAAGGCACATTCGAAGATGTGGCTGAATTACAAAATATTTTAATTGGATTGGTCCAACATGATTTTCATGTGCTTTTGATCAACCATTCACAAGTGGAAACAATGGTTGAAAAGAACTGGCCACTAGAGAAAGTATGTGCCGTTGAATTTCCAATTAAGGATAAATGGGAAGGCAATCATGAACTTTGGAGAAACATATTAAATGAAATTAACCTATCAAAAAAATGAATTTCTCACATCCATGGAAAATTAAAATGAAAATAATTCAGGAGGAAAGAAAGTGTTTACCAATTCAACGATATTGATAACTGGAGGTACAGGTTCATGGGGGACTGAGTTAATCAGGCAACTTTTATCATTTTATCCAAAAAAAATCCTGGTTTTTTCCAGGAATGAAAATAGTCAAGTATTATTGAAAAGAAATTTTGAAAGAGAATTAAAAATAATTGATTTCTGTATTGGGGATATAAGAGACAAAGAGGCTTTAAATTCGGCATGTAAACAAGTAGATTATATATTTCACTTAGCAGCACTTAAACATGTTTCGATTTGCGAGGATCAACCGTTAGAGGCAATTAAAACAAACGTCATAGGGACACAAAATGTCATAGAAGCATCCATTGATAATCATATAAAAAAAGTAATTTATGTATCCACTGACAAAGCTGCCGATCCAGCGAATACTTATGGAATGACGAAATCACTAGGTGAAAAATTAATTATTCATGCGAATGAACGAAATTTAAGGACTAAGTTTCTGTGTGTTAGAGGAGGGAATGTACTGGGGAGTAGTGGAAGTGTACTGCCATTGTTTATTAATCAACTAGAATTAAACAATCAAATTGTTATTACAGATAAAAGAATGACTAGATACTTTGTGACTCCTCAAAAAGCAATTCAAATTTTATTGCAAGCTGCAATAATTGGGACAGGTGGAGAAATTTTCATCATGCATATGAGTGCATGTAAAATAGTAGATTTAGCAGAAGTTCTTATAGAACACTTTGGAAAAATAGATACAAAAATTATTGAAATTGGTGCTAGGCAAGGTGAAAAGATACATGAAGTACTAATAGCCAAAAATGAGGAACCAATCGCTCAGTTTTACAATAATGATTTAATAAGAATAATACCTTTCTCTAAAGATCATAATAAATTCCAATTACCATCAGTTTTAATAAATACAAAGGATCAACTTATGACTAAGAAGGAAATTAAAGAGTTATTAATTGATGGAGGCTTTCTTAATTAACGAATCTTATCTTAGAATTAGCTAAATGACATACTGATTTATAGGAATTCTTTTAAGTGAGGTGAGAAAGAATGGCTAGGCTTAAAGGTATATTTATTAAATCAAATAACTCTATTTCTCTTATTAATTTAAATCGATTAAGAAGAATATTATCTAAAAAACAGCCGTTCAGGAGGGGAGCCCTGGACGGCTGTTTTATGTTTAAAGTTGGTTACACGTGTCACAAGTGTTGCCATAACATTCATGCTGTTCTTCAATTTTTTCTCCACATTGTGCACATTGTTTAGCAGGTAGGTTTTTAAAAAACTCGATTACATTTTCAATCATCAGGTTAACCTCCTTTTCTACTCTGTACTAATACTGTTCTAATTAGTTATAGTGTATTATAACAGTTCATCAAATGTCAATACAAAACCTCTTTATTCATATATAGTGTATGTAGAACCTTTAAAAGGAGAGATGCAATTTGTATTTTATTGATAATAAAGGCATCACAGATCCTCGCATTAACTTAGCAATTGAGGAATATGCGCTAAAAACAATGGATGTCGATAAAGATTCATATTTTCTGTTCTATATCAATGAACCTTCAATCATCATTGGTAAAAATCAAAACACAATCGAAGAAATCAATACAGATTATGTAGAATCGAACGGAATTCATGTCGTGAGAAGATTATCAGGTGGTGGGGCGGTTTATCACGACTTAGGTAATTTGAATTTTAGCTTCTTGACGAAAGATGACGGAGATAGCTTCCGAAACTTTAAAAAGTTTACTCAACCGATTGTAAACGCCCTAAAAGAAATGGGCGTGGATGCAGAGTTATCGGGACGAAATGATATTTTAGCTGGCGGAAGAAAAATATCTGGTAATGCTCAATTCTCAACCAAAGGACGTATGTTCAGTCACGGTACTTTAATGTTTGATACAGAAATTGAAGCGGTTGTATCTGCATTAAAAGTACGTAAGGACAAAATTGAGTCAAAAGGAATCAAATCCATTCGTAGTCGCGTAGCGAACATTATGGAATTTATCGAAGAACCTATCAGTATTGACGATTTCCGTTTAAAGCTTCTTCACTCGATTTTCGGTGGAGAAGAAGAAGTGAAGACGATTGAACTAACAGAAGAAGACTGGGCGAATATTCACGCGCTCTCAAAAGAGCGTTATGCAAATTGGGAATGGAATTATGGGAAGTCTCCGGCATTTAATATGTCTCATTCCGAACGATTCCCAGTTGGCGGTATCGATGTACGTCTTCAAGTGAAAAATGGAGTCATTGAAGATGCACATATTTATGGCGACTTCTTCGGTGTTGGTGATGTTGCTGACATAGAAGCCTTGTTAGTTGGCACAGCTTATGAAAAATCAGCAATCACTGAAAGTCTAGGTGATATCGATATCACAACCTATTTAGGCGGCATAACGAAAGAACAGTTTTTACAATTAATATATTAAGAATTACTTGGGAGTCTGACTTAGGTCAGGCTCTTTTTACTGTAGACAATTAAAAATGTTGATTTCCATTGCTGCAGACACTTTCAACGAAGACCAAAAGTAGTCTTTGTATTTAAAGGGTTCGGCTATTGCTGATTATTTGTAAGTTTATCTAACTGTTGCTGTAAACATGAATCTGCAAACAAATTAAGTAGGAAGGTGGTTGGTTATTTCTGAAGACTCCTGCGGAAAAACGAAACAGACTAGACCCCACAGGCCAGCTGTCAAAGACAGCTGAGTCGAGGAGGCTTGCGTTTCGTCCGCGGAAAGCGAAAGAAATAACCAACCACATTTTTTAAATAAAATGCAAAAGGTATATTTTCTCCTAACATATATATAGAATCCTTTCAACCGATTGACATTGAGCCACATTGGCGGTTTTCACATTTCTTGGTAGAATAAAGAAAAAGAGTAAAGGGGGAGGCACATATGACGTCACATCGGATTTATATAGTAGAAGATGATCGTAAAATTGCCTCGCTACTTGCCGATACGTTGCGCAAATATCAGTATGAGGTAAAAACGGTTGATGACTTCGATAATATCTTAGAAGAGTTTGAAGCCTTTGATCCGCATCTCATACTATTGGATATTAACTTACCTTCTTATGATGGCTATTATTGGTGCCGTCAGTTCCGATTGAAAACCACTTGTCCAATCATTTTTATATCTGCAAGGTCTGGAGATATGGATCAAGTTTTCGCACTCGAAAATGGAGGAGACGATTTCATTACGAAACCTTTCCATTACGAAATCGTCCTAGCCAAAATAAGAAGTCATTTACGACGCACTTACGGAGAGTATGCAGCAAAACAAGAAGAACGAACAATCAAACTAGGTAAGCTTTGTTTATATTTAGAGCGAATGGAATTACATACGAAAAGCCAAGAAATCCCGTTGCAAAAAAGAGAGTGTACGATTCTCGAGTTACTAATGGAGCAATCGCCAAAAGTAGTGACGCGTGAACAACTTCTCGAGGAGCTATGGGATGATCAAGCTTTTGTTGATGAGAATACGTTAAACGTTAACATGACGCGTGTAAGAAAAAAATTACAGGATTACGGTGTCACTTCTACAATTGAAACGGTTCGAGGCGCAGGATATCGATTTGTACTAAGCAAAGAGGAATCATCATGAATATTCGACTGTTTATGAAGGAGCATATGGCTTATGTGCTATTTCAGTTTATTTTAGTGCTATTTATTATGTCGTTGTATTGGTTAGATGGATTCCGAAACATTGATACAGCGATTTATTCAGTTGTCATTAGCACCATGCTGATTTTGTCTTTTTTAGTAGGTCGATATGTGAAACGATATTCTTTTTACCAAAAGATATTGTCCCAGCCGATTGAAATGGAAGCGGCATTGCAACATAATGCGAAATCACCTGAACAAGAACAAGTGGAAATTTTTAGTCAAAGCCTCTATCGACTTTATCAAAATGAAGTTCAAGCTCTCTATGCGAATCAAAACAGACACTTACAATTTATGAATCAATGGGTTCATCAAATGAAAACCCCTCTTTCTGTGGCTGAGTTATTGCTACAAGAAGATGGAGAAGTGAATAAGAAGAGTTTACAAGAAGAAATTGATCGTCTAAAACGTGGATTAGATTCCGTGTTAATAAATGCGCGAATCGATACATTTGAGCAGGATATGCAAGTGGAACAAGTACAGTTAAAGCAACTCGTTTCTGAAGTGGTTTCTGAACATAAACGATTATTTATTACCCATCATGTGTATCCCGTTATTACAATTGACGAGAAATATGTGATTACAACAGATGTTAAATGGTTGCGATTTGTGTTAGGTCAATTTATAACGAACGCAGTGAAATATACGTTTGAAGAAGGAAAAAAAGTCTTTATTGAAGCAAGTTGTCAAAAAGGATATGTCTTATTAGCCGTTAGGGATGAAGGGATTGGCATTCCTAGTGCTGACTTACCGCGAGTCACGAAAGCCTTTTTTACGGGCGAGAATGGTCGTAAAACGGGTGAAAGCACGGGTATGGGTTTGTACTTAGCGAAAGAAATTTGTGAGAAGCTTGGCCATGAACTCACGATTGAATCCGAACCTAAAATGGGGACGAAGGTTTCTGTTTTATTTAAAAATCAAGACGCTGTCAAGAGAGGTGAACGAGAAGATGCCGATATTGAAAATGGAAGATGTGACGAAAGTCTATGAGGGAAAAGTTACGCACCGCGCATTAAACCAATTAAGTTTTGAAGTGAACAAGGGTGAATTTGTTGCTGTGATGGGTCCGTCAGGTAGTGGGAAGACGACGTTGTTAAATATTATCTCTACCATTGATACGGCGACTTCCGGTTATGTGACGATTGATGGAATGCGTCCGGAAGAAATGACGAAAAACGAGCTGGCTCTATTTCGACGGAGACAGCTCGGATTTGTTTTTCAAGACTTTAATTTAATGCAAATGCTCACGGTTGAAGAAAATATGGTGTTGCCATTAACCCTAGATGGTCATTCGGTTGCTGAAATGCAAAAAAGGCTAACCGATATTTCATTAAAATTAGACTTACAAAACATCTTAAACAAACGACCGAATGAAATTTCGGGTGGACAAGCTCAACGTACGGCTATAGGTCGCGCTCTTATTCATCAACCTGCATTCATTTTAGCGGATGAGCCAACAGGGAATTTAGATTCAAAAGCTTCGCGTGACGTGATGGAATTATTAATGAAAGTCAATCGCGAACAAAATACAACCATTCTAGTTGTCACACATGATCCGATTGCAGCAAGTTACTGCGATCGAGTGGTATTTATTAAAGATGGTGAATTTTTTAACGAGATTTATAGCGATGAACGAAGACAGACTTTTTTCCAACGCATCTTAAATGTATTATCGCTTCTTGGAGGCAATGTCCATGACCTTTCGACAATTCGCCTATCGTAATGTCATAAGGAATCGCCGAATTTATGCTGCCTTTTTCATGGCGAGTATGTTCTCAGTGATGGTATTTTTTATGTATTCCATGCTCCTCTTTCATCCACAAATGGATGAAGGCTTTTTTGGAGATTTTGCTGCTACAGGGATGATTGTGGCTGAAGTTATTTTATATATTTTCACATTGTTTTTCTTGTTTTATTCCATGAGTGCGTTTTTACAAGCTCGATCAAAAGAGTTTGGATTGTTGCTTCTTTTAGGAATGGAAAAGAAGCAGTTGAATCGTCTCGTTTTTTTAGAAACGATGCTTATTGGTGCATTTTCAGTTGCGACTGGGATTTTGTTTGGCTATGCCTTTTCAAAGTTCTTTTTCATGATTGTACGAGAAATGCTTCAGCTTCAAAGTTTGCCATTATATTTATCCATTAAACCATTTGCTCTAACGATCGGTGCTTTTTTAAGTCTATTTGTGATCATTGCTATGACGAGTGTTGTATTTATTCGCGAGCAACGCATTATTGAGTTAATGCGGGGGTACTTAACTTCGGATGATCGCCAAAGCTACTCCACATTTAAAGCGATTTTAGGCATTGTCTTACTGGTGGTTGCATATGCTGCAGCAACATTTACATCGACTCGTGTCGTTTTTACTCTTTCAATCTTTTTACCTCCAATAGCGGCTTTAGGAACCTATTTCTTTTTTACACATTCCGTGTTGTTTTTTCATCATCAAGTTCAAAAAAGGAAATCACTTTATTGGAACCGATACCGCTTAATTGCTGTTTCAGAAGGTGCTGTAAAATTACGTGAAAATGCCCGCATGTATTTCATTGTTACGATTGTATCAACAGTAGCCTTCCTGTCAGTGGGAACGTTAACTTCTCTGTCCTCTTATACCGGCCAATACAGAGATTTAAATCCATTAGGGCTCATTTACTCGAGTGAGTTAGACAATCCTTTAGAGCGTCAGCATATTCGAATGTTAACGAATGAATTAGAAGATGAAGGATTATCTTATTCGATGGTTCCTTTTTTAATAAAGAAACAAACTTCTTCTTATACCCAATTTGAAGTAGAGATTCTGAGAGAAGCCGACGTCAATAGCTTAGCTGTTGCTCAAGGTCATCCGTTAATTAATTTAGAATCTGGGGAAGCCATGTTTATACCATATTCTGAAAATGCTTTATCGATCTTAGAGAACAGCAGTATCCAAACCGTATTAGAGGAAAGCAATGTACCCATCTCAGTAAAAGGTGTTTACCCTAGGATGCTGTTTCCTTCTATGATTTTAGGGGCTAATGTGGTCGTTGTTAGTGACCAGGATTTCGCGTTGATCGATGAACCACTACAAGGTCAATCGATGAATGATTCAAGGTTTAATTTTTATGCATTTCACATTCCTGAATGGGAACGAACAAAATCTATTGGACTTAATCTAGATTCTCAAATGACTGAATCCATTTATCAAAACCAATTAAATGACTTACCTTTTTTCTTTGAGAACCCAGGGTTAAACTACTCAATTATACGAGCGACGTTTTCATTGTTATTATTCACAGGATTGATGGTAGCTGCCGTATTGTTATTAGCAGCTGGAAGCTTTATATATTTTAAATTGTATACAGGACTCGAAAGAGACAAAAAGCAATTTGCTGTGTTAAAACGAATGGGATTGACGGATCAAGAAATGATTAATATCGTCAATCGACAGCTTATTCCACAATTTTTCTTGCCGTGGGGGATTGCCATGCTTCATAGTGCATTCTCATTTCTTTCCTTGCAAGTTATTTGGAGTGACTTAGCTGATGTGTCAATTCTTTTTGAGATGGCACTTGTATTAGTCGCTTTTACATTCATTCAAGTCGTTTATTATTTCTTAATCAGATGGCGTTATATAGCACATGTAAAAGCATCGTGAGTAATCGCGATGCTTGTTGTATTGTCTGAAGATTTCTTATATAATGAAATCATTGAATAATGAATGAGTATTCATTCAACGACTAAGGAGAGATACCGATGAATTTAGTTCAACGTGTGAGAGAGACATCATTAGAACAACCAACTAAAACAGCCTATCACTTTATGGGTAAAGACACTTCTTATGCTGAGTTCGATCAGTCAATTGCTAGATTTGCTTCAGCTTTGCGAGAATTAGGAGTAGAAAAAGGGGATCATGTTGCTTTCTTATTAGGAAATACACCTCATTTTTTAATTTCTTTGTATGCATCTATGCGTTTAGGTGCAACAGCCATTCCAATCAATCCAATATACACGCCTGATGAAATTTCTTACATCATACATAACAGCCAACCAAAAGTAATTATTGCTTTGGATATGTTATTGCCATTAGTTGAAAAAGCATCCGGTGCATTCCCATCAGTAAGTAATTATGTGATTTGTGAAACGATGCCAGAAACGACTGAAAAACTCACTGGTTTACCGGAAGAACTGCGCAGCAAAGTTAAATCATTTACACAGCTTGTGATGTCGTCTTCTCCAGATGCACTTCCTGTTGAAGTTGCACAAAATGATACCGCTGTCATTCTTTATACGTCTGGTACTACGGGGCGTCCAAAAGGCGCCATGCTAACACATGAGAATTTATTCTCAAATGCCCGCGACACAGCAGACTATTTAGGATTCACTGCTGAAGATCGCGTCCTTGCGACATTACCTGTATTCCATGTATTCGCTTTAACGGTAGTGGTTAATGCGCCATTACTAAAAGGAGCGACCATCTTATTGGTTCCACGTTTTACGCCTAAAGATGTTTTTGAAACAGCGAAAGCTCAACAAGCAACAGTGTTTGCTGGTGTTCCGACGATGTACAATTTCTTATATCAAACTCCGGACTCAGATGTATCTGACTTTTCGACAATCCGCTTAGCTATCTCAGGTGGTTCATCACTACCGGTTGCTTTGCTACACAACTTTGAAAATAAATTCAATGTCCGCATTTCAGAGGGATATGGTTTATCAGAAGCATCACCTGTTACGTGCTTCAATCCATTGGATCGAGATCGTAAAGCTGGTTCGATTGGAACATCCATTTTAAATGTAGAAAATCGTGTGGTTAATGAATTAGGTGATGATGTGCCAGTTGGTGAAGTGGGAGAACTAATTGTCCGCGGACCTAATGTCATGAAAGGGTATTACAACATGCCTGAAGAAACAGAAGCGACAATTCGTGGTGGATGGTTATACACAGGCGATCTTGCGAAAATGGATGAAGAAGGTTACTTCTACATTGTTGATCGTAAAAAAGATTTAGTTATTGTAGGTGGCTATAATGTTTATCCACGAGAAGTGGAAGAAGTGTTATTCGCTCATCCAGACGTGGTAGAGGCTGCTGTTATTGGCATGCCTGATGCTGATTTTGGAGAAACGGTTCATGCGTATGTTGTGGTTAAAGATGCGAGTGTGACAAGTGAGGACCTTCATGCATACTGTGCTGAGCACTTAGCGAAATACAAGATTCCTAGACAATTCGAGTTTTTAGAAGAGTTGCCGAAGAATACGACAGGAAAAATTCTTCGTCGTTCATTAAAAGACCAAGCTTTGGCTAAATAAAGAAGAAACTGCTAGGCACCGTAAAAGAATTTAGACAAATAATGTAAGTGAATGTAATTGCATATTTAGTAGATGGAGTTCATGTGGAAAGATGTTGATTTCCATTGTGGCGTGCGCTTTCCGAGGGGCAAGGCTTTAGCCGCTTCCTTCGCGGTGCTCAGTCCAGGGTCTAAAGCTCTTGCTATTTCCTCTGGAGTCGCCGCTTCCATTCCAATCAACAGAAATAGGGATAAATATGATTGAATAATGTGCATTTATGTCATATAAGATTTTATCCTTCTAACAATTTCAACTTAGCAATTCTATTAGCTTCTGAAGTTGGAAAGAGTAGTTGGCAATTTCTGAAGACTTCTACGGAAAATCAAAACAAATAGATCTCACAGATTTTGCTTTTAAAAAAGCTGAGTCAAAGAGGCTAGCGTTAAGTCCTCTTAAAGCTAAAGAAATACGTTCTCTTCTGAGGTGCGAAAACTTAATATACAATGACAAAGGACTACCAATTTGCAATTACATTGGTAGTCCTTTGTTTATTGCTATATCAACATTTTTAATTACAACAATTTAGAGGATGTGTAATTCGTTCTCATTTATAAAAAATTCAAATTTAAAAAGGAGTGTGTTGTAATAATTTTGTAACAATTGTAACGAAAAACAATTAGATTAATATTCACTACCTTTATCAATTGAACGCAAGACCACTTGGAAGCATTTGAAAGAGGAAAATAGGTGTATGGTTAATTAAGGTGAATAAAGGAGTTGTAACAGCTACAAAAGTCATTTAACACTATAAAAGCTGGTTATAAGCTTCCAAAAAATTAAGCAATTTCATGCAAATGTAACCTACTTGAAACTATGTGAACTAGGATTATTAGTATGATTAAAAAGTAATAATACTAGGAAAGAAGTGGTGTATTTGAAAGAGACAATTCGTAGCAATGAAGATTTATTACAAATGTTGGATTCGCTGTTAAGAGAGCCTGCTGGTTTCTGGAACGAGTTTTATTCCAATCGGGAAAAAGGAATTCCATTCTTTGTAAACAAACCGGATGAAAACTTAGTGGGTTATTTTAATGAAGGTATCATAAAGCCCGGCAATGTATTGGAGTTGGGAAGTGGGCCAGGAAGGAATGCCATCTACCTTGCTGAAAAGAGTTGCCGTGTAGATGCGGTTGATCTGTCAGAGGAATCGATTGAGTGGGCAAAAGAGAGAGCAAAAGAACGAGGGGTAGAAGTGAATTTCATACACAATAACATCTTCGATATTCAGATAAAAGAAGGAACATATGACATTGTCTACGATTCTGGCTGCTTTCACCATATAGCTCCTCATCGGAGAAACAACTACATTGAACTTGTATTGAAAGCGTTAAGACCAGGCGGTCACTTTGCCATCACATGTTTTGTAGAAGGGGGAGAATTTGGCGGATCGGACATTACGGATTGGGAAGTGTACAGACAAAGAAGTCTCAATGGCGGTTTGGGGTTTACAGAAGAAAAGCTGCGCATCATTTTTGATTGCTTAGAGGAAATTGAAATTAGAAGAATGAAAGAAGCTAGAGAAACGGATGGAGTTTTCGGTGTCTCTGCTTTATTCACAGCTCTGTTTAGAAAAAAATGAAATGCTAAATTAAAATTCGTGAATAACGATCAATTATCGAAAACAACAATTGACTAAATCTATATTGAAAAAACCAGCAATCTTATTACACAAGATTAGTGGGGTCCTTCATTAATATGCAACCATCATCTGAGACACTCTAATGGGTGTCTATTTTTTTATGTCTATAATGTAAACACAAGTTAATCTAGTCATAAAAAAATACCCATTCCAAATCAATGGAATGGGCTAAGGGTTAAAGCATTTTTTCCAAAGCCATTTTAGCTTCGAAAGCTGTTTTATCATCAACTGTAATTTGGTTTATAATACGTCCTTCTACAAGCTCTTCTAATGCCCATGTTAAGTGAGGTAAATCAATTCGGTTCATTGTTAAACAAGGGCACATAAATGGATTTAGTGAGACGATGTCACGGTCAGGATAGGTAGAGATCAATCGATTCACCAAGTTCATCTCTGTTCCGATTGCCCATTTAGAGCCGGGCTCAGATGCTTCAATCATATCGATAATATATTTCGTTGAACCTGCGTAATCAGATGCTTGAACAACTTCATATGTGCATTCAGGATGAACCAGGATATTACGCTCTGGTTCTTTTTCTCGTAAATTGTCAATATGCTTTGGCAAGAAGTTCATATGAACGGAACAATGCCCTTTCCACAAAATGACACGGACATCTTCAAGCGCGCATTGCAGCTCTAATTTTTGTTTGATTGGGTCCCAAATCGCCATTTCTTCGAGTTTAATACCAAGTTTGACTGCTGTATTTCTACCCAAATGCTGATCTGGTAAAAACAGCATACGTCCTTTTTGAGTAAGTGCCCATTCCACCATTTCTTCCGCATTAGAGGAAGTAACTGTTGCGCCTCCATTGCGTCCAACAAAAGCTTTAATGGCAGCTGTAGAGTTCACATACGTAAGGGGGATAATGGTATCTCCAAACACTTTTTGCAATTCAATCCAAGCACGTTCAGTTTGATCAATATTCGCCATGTCGGCCATCGAACAACCAGCTCGCATATCAGGTAAAATAACGGATTGTTCGTTTAAAGTTAAAATATCTGCCGTCTCAGCCATGAAATGAACACCACAGAAAATAATATGGTCAGCAGTTTGTTTAGCGGCAATTTGCGAAAGTTGAAGGGAATCACCTGTAGCATCTGCGAACTCAATCACTTCGTCTTTTTGATAATGATGGCCTAATATATATAAACGATCTCCAAGTAAGGCTTTTGCCTTTGTAGCCCTTACGTGTAATTCTTCAGTGGTTGCTTGTAAATAGCTTTCTGGCATGGCATCGCCAATGGCTAATTCGGATAGTAAGGATATCATGCAAATACTGCCTCCTTATGCGATACCGCCAAATTCATGCTGATATCTAAATTACTTACGCTATGTGTTAAGGCACCAATCGATATAACATCCACACCAGTTGATCCGTAACTTGCTAAGCTTTGTAAATCAATACCGCCTGAAGCTTCGGTAATAATCGTATTTGGTACAAGTTGTACCCATTTTGAAATTATCTCAGGTGTTTGATTATCCAACATAATAATAGATGGTTTGGCTTCGATTGCCTCAAGTAGTTGTTCTTCTGTTTCTACTTCCACCTCAATCGCCACGGTATGTCCGACTTTCGAGCGAACTAACGTCACTGCACGAGAAATAGAACCTGCAGCTGCGATATGGTTATCCTTTAACATCACCGCATCATACAATCCATTTCGATGATTCAATCCACCACCCATACGAACTGCATATTTTTCGAACATCCGTAAACCTGGAGTTGTTTTTCTCGTATCTACAATTCTCGTTCGTGAAGAGTTTAAAGTCGTAACACAGGAATGAGTCAACGTAGCGATTGCACTCATACGCTGAACCAAATTTAAAAGGACTCGTTCGCCGGCTAATAAAGACGCGACAGAACCTTTAATTCGAACAACCGCTTCACCAATCTCCACGCTTTCTCCATCTTGTTTCAACACTTCAACTTCAATCGTAGGATCCAATAACTCATAGCCCCATTTAAAACACTCGACACCGGCTAAAATACCAGCTTCTTTAAAGCGGATAATGGCTTCTCCTTGATCTGTATGTGTAAATAAAACCGAGGAAAGGTCTCCATCCCCGATATCTTCAAGTAAAAATAATTTTAATGCCTCTTTAACTTTCAATGCATTCATTTAAACAAACTCCTTTACTGCAGTTTCTCGCGTTCGATAGTGAACGCCTTGAATTGATTGTTCAATTACTTTTCCAGTCCATTCATCATGGGAGATCGAGAAGTCCTCACGGTAATGGCCACCACGACTTTCAGTTCGTAGAAGTGCTGAAACTGCGATTAATCGACTCGCTATAAACTGATGAGCTAGCTTAACATCTTTACAACATAATGAGGAAAGTGGTGGCACCATGATCTCATCGAACGTATCTAAAAATGAACTCAATCCATCATGTGATCGTAAAATACCTACTTGTTCCGTCATTTTTTGGCGTAACGAGTTGTCAAAAGTGTAGGGGACGAACTTAGGTAGCTCATGCTTACTCTCTGAGGTTAATAAATGTGTTTCAGGTTTTTTGATTATACATTCAGCTAATCTAGCACCGAAGACTAATCCTTCTAATAAAGAATTACTCGCTAATCGATTTGCTCCGTGAACGCCTGTAGAAGCAACTTCGCCTATGGCATAAAGATGTGGAATTGTTGTTTCTCCATATTCGTTTGTTTTAACCCCGCCCATATGAAAGTGAGCGCCAGGTCGAACAGGAATTAAATCGATTTGTGGATTGATTTGATGACGCATGCAATTCGCATAAATTGATGGAAACTTCTGTTCAAACCCTTCTATAAAACGAGCATCTAAATAAATCGGATCCTGCTTTTGCCAATGCCATTCAATTGCTCTAGCGACAATATCTCGCGGCGCTAACTCTAATTGAGGATGCACGGCATTCATAATACGGACGCCATCTTTATTAACCAAATGAGCGCCTTCACCTCGAACGGCTTCTGAAATAAGTCCACAAGATTGACCATTCAGTGTTAAAATTGTTGGATGAAATTGAACGAATTCTAAATCCTCAAGAACTGCTCCGGCTTGATAAGCAAGTGAAAGTCCATCTCCAGTTGCAACGGAAGAATTTGAATGATGACTGTATAATTGCCCGATCCCACCTGTGGCAAGGACTATATGTTTTGCAAAAATGGTTTCCTTCTGTCCTGATGGATGAAACACCACAACACCAATGCATTTTCCGTCAGCAATGACTAATTCAACTGCAAGTCGATATGGTAGTAAGGTAATTTTATGAGATACTTGCTCAAATAAAAATTGGTGCAATATTTTACCGGTTTGATCTCCACCTGCATGTACGATACGTCTTGAAGAATGTGCTCCTTCATGACCGAGACTTGGATAACCATTGTTGTCTTTATCAATAGGTAAACCATCTCTAATTAGTTCCTCTACCAAATCTTTGCCTTCATTGACAAGGAGTTGAACACGGTGAGGGTTTGCATGATTAGCCGTAGCTAACATCGTATCTGTCGCATGAGAGGAAGGAGTATCAAGTGGGGAAAGGGAAGCGGCAATTCCGCCTTGTGCGAGATTGGTATTGCTAATAGTAGGTTCATCCTTCGTTAAACATGCAATGCGATAGGTAGGGGGAAGTTTATAGGCTAAAGTAAGTCCTGCTACTCCACCACCAATGATTAAAACATCATACATTCATTACACCAACTTTACGAAAAGTTTACACCTGTCTTGACACTATTAATGACATAAAGATACAGTGAATACAAGTATAAATTTGCAGTTCGTCTCGGAAAGGTGCTTAAAAAATGATTTATTTGGATTATGCTGCCACTTCACCTATGAGAAGAGAAGCAGTAGAAGCTTATGTAGAAGCTGCCTCACAGGCATTTGGAAATACACAAAGTCTCCATGATCACGGAACAAAAGCAGCTGAATATATTCATTCCTGTAAAGTAGCCTTTGGCGAGTTATTGAATGTAAGGTCTAGTGGATTTTATTTCACAGGGAATGCCTCAGAAGGAAATCAGCTTGCAATCCGCTCCATATTGCGAGGAAGACCTAAATCATGCAACGTCATCATTACTACATACCTTGAGCATGCATCCGTGTTGATAACCATGCATGAACTTGAAAAAGAAGGCTATATCGTTCGGTATGCTCCGGTTAATAAAGACGGGATCGTTGATATCGGGTGGTTAAAAAAAGAAGTGAATGAACAAACAGCCATAGTAGTCCTACAACTGGTCAATTCAGAAATGGGTGCCATACAGCCGGTAAAAGAATGCGTGGAAGCTGTGGCTGCATATCAAGTTCCTGTGCATTGCGATATGGTGCAAGCTTTTGGTAAGCTTCCTATAGATATAAATGCCATAGGGGTTACCTCAGCTGTCATTTCACCTCATAAGTTCGGGGGACCTAAAGGAGTAGGAGTGGTGTATATGAATCCATCCATTCACTGGGAATCAGTGATGGAAGGAACGACACATCAAAATGGATTTAGAGCGGGCACAGTAGATGTACCTGCAATAGTGGCCAGCACAATCGCAGCGAAATTAGCAGCAGCTGAGCAGCAAATTGCTTATGATCGAGCTGTGAAATTGCAACGATTTCTATTTAAGAACATACATAGTGACATTCAAATTGTCGGAAATGTAAAAGAGAAGTCTCCTTTTATTCAAGGCCTCATTTTGCCTCACATTGAAGGACAGTGGATGATGCTAGAATGCAATCGCCACCAAATAGCTATCTCCACAGGCGCTGCCTGCAAAATAGGTCACGGAGAAGCCATCTCGGCAATAAAAGCACTTGGATTTGAAATTGATGCAGCACGGAGGTTTGTGAGGATTTCTTTTAATGGAAAAACGTCGGTAGAGGATGTTGAGGAGTTTTTGAAGATTGTTAATAGGAGTTTATAGGAAAACCCCTACTTCTCCTGTGAGAAGTGGGGTTTTTCTATAATAATTATTTATAGTCAGATGAGTTAATTGTAAGCGGTGTCGGAATAATATCCTCACGTCTGCTAAGTTCCTCACTAGAATGTGATAAATTCGTTAATATAATTATTGCAGCAATAATTAAAAATGTAATTTTTCTCTTCATTATAAATCCTCCCAGGTATTTATTGATTTTATTTTATATAGGTATTCGTTTGCTTTTTGAAAATAAAGAGATGAGTTTTTGTATTTACGCAACTGTGAATAGTGTTCAGCTAATAGTATTGAATATTTTTGTGCGTGACGATAATCTTCAACTTTTTCAAAATAAGAAATTGTTTCTACTAGAATTTGATCCATGTCTTTATTCTTTAACGATAAGTTAAGGTACAAGTTAAAATGATATTTAAAAGCTTTAAGATTGTTTATTTCATTACAATTAATTTGTGCTAAACCTTTCTCACACCAATCAACTACCAATTGAGTTTTTTGCATTTTAAAATACTCCTGAATAATTGAAAATATAGTTGTAAGTCTATTTTCAACTTGTAATGGACTCATAAGACTTTTAAAATAATACTCTATTGCTAAATCTGAATTTCCTTTAACAGACATCAAAGAGCCTAAATTATTATTAATTATTCCATCAAAATCAGTAATATGGAATTCTGTTGATATCTTTTTAGCCAATTTAAAATTCTCTTCAGCATACTTATAATTATTATTTCTTTTGTGAGCAACACCAATAATTATATAACTATTAATAGCCCTATTAAAAAAGAATATATCTTTGTATATTTTTAACGACTTATTTGCATATTCAATTGTATTTAATAATTGATTATTCGCTAGGTAAGTTGTACTTAGAACATTATAAAAATCAGCGACTTCCCAATCTTCGATATGAAAATTAGGAACTATACTTAATGCTTCTTCTAATAATAATAGGGATTTTTTGTAGTTTTTATTTAAATGATAATACAATCCACTATTGAGCAGAAATATAAATTTTTCTCGATCATCAAAACTATGTTTTATTTGTTCAAAACCATTTACTAAGTTACCATGATTTTCATCAGAAGGATCTAATATTAGCTTGATTCTCTGTACATATAATATATATAAATAATAATTCTTTGAATCTTTAAAAAACAAAGGCATTTCATCAGATAACTCATTATCAAATTTCGCTTTTATTGAATCAATATTTCTTTCAGTTAACGCTTCTTTGTAAATTCCAACGATTCGTTCAAAAAGTTTGTCTTCGCTTGAATTCGCCATCTCATCAACTTTTACACCTAATTTTGATAAAAGTAAGTGGATCACATCATCACTAGGAACCGTCTGGATGTTCTCAATTTTACTTAAATAAGAAGTCGAACAAATGCCTTTTGCTAAAGTGACTTGTTTCATATTCTGTTGTATTCGTGACATTTTAATTAGCAAACCGATATTATTCATATATCCACCTTTAAGACTACACTGTTATTTGAGTAATATCTACTATGAAAAGTTGGGAAACTTTCCTCCGAAATTGCTATAAAAATGACCTTTTCGGAAAAAAGTTTCCCAACAAGGAACTCTTTATTCTTATATCATATCGAATTATGATTAGGTTGTAACTAATTAAACAATAAATTGTTAGAAAATACAATTACCATCTCATAAAGGAGCTGTTATGTATGAGTCCAAGTATTTTATATACACTCGATCGTTTCGAAGAAGGATTAGCAGTACTTTTGCAATATCCATGTGCATCAAATGTGCTAGTCGTACCTATTGAAGACTTAAATAACAAAATGAGTTTAGGAACTCTCGTATCAGTTGAGATAGAAATTGAAGGATTTGTAGTCAAGAAAGTAACTCAACATAAACTAGAGAAAAAGATGCGTGAAATGAATTTAGTTTCCAAATCAAAAATTAACGATTACAAGATTGATTTTAAAAAAGGATGTTTAATTTATACTGTAGCAAGTTAAGATTGCGTGCCTAGACACTACCGCCAGTGTCTTTGACATAACAAGAAGCCAGTAATGATTTCCTAAGACCTCGGGAAATCATTACTGGCTTTTTATTTATAAATCTTCTATATGCTCAAGGCTGTTTAATCTCAAATTATGTTGTATAGCAAGTTCAAAAAAGCTTGCAGATTTTTTATATTTTTTTTGTTTAAGATATATATCTCCAAGTAATAAAGCATATTTAGAGCAATGTCTCTCATCTGAAGACTTTAAAAAGAATTCATAAGCCTCTTTGATTTTATTTTCTAAAATAGGTGAATTTGTTTCTTTATAAAAGTATATATTAAAATGATGTTTAAATCTTTGATGATTCATTGGGTTTCTACTCGCTTCAATAATTGAAAGACCTACCATTGCCCAGTGTTTAGATTCTTCATATTTCTTTAATCTTGAATATTCCTTAATTAAAGAATAAACAGGATATAGTTTTTCATCATCGATTTCATTTTCAGATTTACATTCATAACTTTGAATATAATATTTTATTGCTGCATGTACATCGCCTCTTTTAGTTGCAACAGCACCTAGATTCTGTTTTATGCTCGGTAAGTATTTTGTGATATTAAATTGAATCGCCAATTTATCTGCTAAAAGTAAATTTTCAAATGCATTTTTTAATAAATAGGAATTTTCTTGTGTGAGAGATAATAACAAATAACATTCAATTGTACGTGTGGTATAAAATTCATTCTCAAAATATTTTAATGCATGCTCGATATATTCACTAGATTTCAACCATTGTTGTTGAGTTAAATAACTATGCCCAAGTAAATAATGAAAGTCTGCTTGCTCCCATGTTTTAATCGTAATTAAATTTTTGTATTGGATTGCAGATTGAAACGAATAGAATGAAAGTGAGTATTCTTGCATTAATGAATAAAAGCTTCCTAATATTGAATAATATAGAAAAGACTGATAGTCATTAAAGTTATTATTTTTTAATTCTGTAAGTGCTTTTATCAGTGATGGAGTATCATTTTTTATATCTTGAGCAACTAAAGTTAACCTTATTATTTTAAGTATGTTAGTGTAATAATCTTCTTCAGATATTATATAATATCCTTTATTAAATATACTTAATTGCTTTTTTATATATGACCGGTCTTTATTTATTACACCTTCAAAGTATAAAACTTCTAAATCTTTTCTGAATGTCTGTTTCCCCTCAGTGATTAAATTTATTTGCAGTTTTGTACATAATGATATTTTTATTTTATCACTAGGTAAAATAGAGTTGCTTTCAATTTTGCTTAAATAAGAGGGCGTACAAATTCCATCTGCCAAATTACCTTGTGTTTTGTTTTGTCTAATACGTTCAAATTTTATGATATGTCCGTAATTGTTCATATTTAGACATCCTTTTTAATTCATGTAGTCGTGTTTATTTATTATATATCTTCAATAAACCGACGATTTTCTTTTCTAGCCAAATATTCATTTGCAAGAGCAAAGTAATGAGTTGCTTTTTTATATTTCCTATAATCTAAATAAAAGTTAGCTATAAGGATAGAGTATTTATGCGCATGGCGGAAATCGTTTGTTTCATAGAAATACTGAAGGGCTTCTTTGATTATTTTTTCGAAATCTTGGTGATTAGAGTGGATGCTCAAATGAATTTGAAAATGAAAATAAAACTCTCTAGTTAGTTCATTTGAATTAGCTCTGTATAATGCTAATCCTTCGTTACATAATTTAATTACTTCATTGTAATTATTGATTATTGAGTATTGTAAAACCAAACTATAAAGAGTTTTTAATATAACCCAATAATCAGAAGTTAGATTTAAAACTTTTTGATTATAATTAATCGCATACTTCACGTTTTCTTTGATGCTATAATATGCTGACATATTGAGATAAATTAATGATAGGTTTTTGTCCATATTTTCATCAATTGCCAATTTTTCTGCAAGTTTTAATTGCTCAAAATATTTTTCATAGTTGGAAGCTCTTTTATATGAGACAGCTGAAGTAATATACGATTCTACAGCTCTATATAACAATAATTCCTTATTAAAAAATAATTGAGCTTTTGATATCAAGTCTAATGAAATGACTAATTTATTGTGGTGCAAATTCATTACGCCAAAGAAATAGTTGAAATCTGCAGTCTCGAACTCAGCAACTTTAATCTTGACATGATATAAGTTTGCTTTTTCTAGAGAGTGTAAAGAATTACTAAATTCATTTTTAAAGTAATGCATATATCCTAAACAAGAATGATAGAGAAAAGATTGATATGCATTAAAATCATCTGCAAATTTAGAAATTGTTAAAATTTCAGGAATGTTATTCCCTTGAATTTCATGACCTACCATAAATTTCATTCGAATTAAAATCAGAATATAAGTATAAAAATTGCTAGGTTCTGAAAAGAGATAATGAGTTCTACTTATATCCTGGAGATACTCTGAAATTTTTTCTTTATTTTTAAACGTTATAGCTACTTTATAAAGGGAGCGGATGTGTTCTAGATAATCTTCTTCTAGTAATATCGATTTTGAGGGTTCAATATTTAATCTCTTAAATAGTTCATTTAAAACATCCTCACTTGGAACAATCGAATTAATTTCAATCTTACTTAAATAAGACGGGGTACAGATCCCATCAGAAAGTTGGACTTGTTTGATATTTTGTCTTATTCGTTCGAATTTAATAATATGTCCGAAAGTGCCCATAGTATAACCCCTATAGTAGAACTGAATTTATATCTCCTCAGTAAATCTACGATTTTCCTTTTTAGCTAAATAGATAGTTGCTAATTGATAATAATTGGTAGCTTTTTTATATTTCCCTGCAGCATTAAAATAATTAGCAATTAGCATGGCATATTTATTTGCATGTCGGAAATCATTGCTCTTTACGAAATAGTCAATCGTTTCCATTAATGTTTTTTCGAAATTTTCGTAACCCGTATGTATAGATAAATAGACTTGAAAATGAAATACAAATTCTTTTGAGGTTTCATTAGGGTCAGAATGATAAATTCCCAGCCCTTTTTCACACCAAAATAAAACTTCATTAAAATCGAAGAGCATTGAATTGTACAAGACTATACAATAAATAGTTTTCAATTGAACAAATATATCAGCAGTAAACTCCAAACTTTTATGGTAAAAAACCAAGGATTTTTTGAAATTGCCTTCTAATGCATAATACGTAGCATAATTAAAATAAATAAGTGCTAGGTTCTCTAACATGTTCTCATCAATAGCAATTTTTTCTGCAAGCTTTAAATATTTGATATATTTGTCGTAATTTTGAGCCCTTTTATATGCAACGGCTGAGGCTATATAAGTTTCTACAGATCGGAATAATAGAAGTTCTTTATTAAAATAGGATTGTGATTTTGTAAGAAAATCTAATGCGACTATTATATTATCTAATTGTAAATTGACTAATCCCAAAAAATAATATAAATCAGCAGATTCACATTCTCTTAAATTACACTGTGCATGAAATTGTAATGCTTGATTCAATGAATTTAAAGAACTACGAAAATCATTATTATAAAAATGTAAATAGCCATTACAAGTGAAGTAAAGCACCGAATGAAAGGGGTTAAATTCATTAGAAAATTTGGAAATAGATTTTTGAAATGAAATTGTATCATTTTGCTGGTTGTGAACCATAATTTTTAGTCTGTTCAGCATTAATATATATGAATAGAAATTGTTAGGATTTGCAAAAAGGTATTTTTCTTCAAGTATTTCAACAAGGTATTTAGATACTCGTGCTTTGTCTTTAAATTTTATAGCTTCATTATAAATCGACCGAACGTGTTCAAGGAATTCTTCTTCCGTAAATCTTGAATTTGTTTGAAAAATATCTAGACGATTAAATAACTCCAGCAATATTTCCTCACTCGGCACAATCGAATTACTTTCAATTTTACTTAAATAAGACGGGGTACAGATCCCATCAGAAAGTTGGACTTGTTTTATGTTTTGTCTTATGCGTTCGAACTTTATGATATGCCCATACTTGTTCATTTAAATAAACTCCTTTGATGGCGACCTTTTAATTACAAATCTTCAGTGAATTTCCGATTTTCTTTTAATGCTAAAAAGTCATTTGCTTTTTTATATAGTAATGCTGCTTTTTTGTATTTTTTGTTTTCCAAATAATATTCGGCAAGTTTTAAGCTATATTTATGAGAATACCTAAATTCTTTATGATGTTCGAAAATATTAATGCATTTTTGCAGTGTTCTTTCAAAATTGTCACCATCACCATAAATTGCTTGATAACATAGGAAATGTGGCTCTCTAATTTTTAATGTTGGATCGGAAGAGTTTTTACACAACGTAATACCTTTTTGACACCATTCAATGACAGAAGTGTAATCTCGTTGCTTTGCATATTCAATAATAAGTGCCACCATACTTGTTGCAGTATTCAAGTCTTTAATACTCAGAGCGATACATGATAGATAATTAGTAATTGCAGATTCATTGTTTCCTTTAAGTGTATCAATAGCTCCAATATTGTAATGCAAATGTGAAAGATGTTCCGTATGATTCATTATTAATGTCATATTTTGAGCTACCCTAAGAACGGATAATGCTTCATCATATTTTTGTGAATATTTATATGCGATAGATAATACAATATACGCTTCAATGGAGCGTGTATAAAATAAATGCTTTTCAAAGAAAATAATAGAATGCTTTGTATACTCGATTGCAGATACAAACCGATTTAGACTTAAATATACAAGCCCCAAAGCATAATCCATATCTGCGATTTCCCAATCTGCACATTTAATATTGGGGATTATTTTTAAAGCTTTATGAAAATTTTCTAAAGATGACTCTAAATCGTCTTCAATATACTTAAAAAATCCTAGATTAATATTAAAAGTAAATTCTTGATGATAGTCGAAATGACCCTTTAATTCGGAAAGAGCTCTCACTATATTTTTAGTTGGAAATTGGATACCGTGTGATATTAAATTTAATCTTAAAAGCATTAATTGATAATTATAAAAAAGTGTCATATCTGAAAAATTTACAGATTTTTTATTTAACTCTTGTAATAATATAGATGTTTTTTCTCGATTTTTTAAAAGAATTGCTTCTGTGTACTTTTTTTTCACATAGGAAATAAACTCAGATTCAGGCATATCAAAAGGGGAGAGATTTAATTTCAGTTTATTTACTATCATTGATAATATTTCCTCACTCGGCACAATCGAATTACTTTCAATCTTACTTAAATAAGACGGGGTACAGATCCCATCAGCTAGCTTCACTTGTTTGATATTTTGTCTTATTCGTTCGAATTTAATGATGTGGCCGAATGTTTTCATATTATTACTCCGTTCAAAGAAGGGTGTGTACAGTGTTATTACAAGTCCTCAATAAACTGCCATTTTTCTTTAATGGCTAGATATTTATTTGCTAGTTTATAATACTTAACTGACGTTTTGTATTTCTTTTCAGAATAGAAATAATTTGATAATAAAAGATAATATCGATGTGTATGACGATAGTCTCTCAGGTGGAGGAAATAATCTATAGCATTTTTAACATCTTCTTCAAACCTAATGGATTTTTCATTTAATGAGATAAAGCAGGTCAGATGATGGTATAAATGTGTAAGATTATCAGCAGGATCATTTTTAAATAGTGCTAATCCCTTTTTACTCCAATACAAAACTTCATTAGTTTTATTTAATTTTGAATTTTCAAGGACAATACTATAAATACAGGTTAGAACTACTCGTGAGTCATGTGCAATCTGCATACTTTTTTTATAATATTCTATTGATTTTTCTACATCTTTTTTAACTACAAATATATTGGCTAAATTTATATAAATTAAAGATAAATTTTCATAACTATTGTGTTTTTTAGAAATTGTTTCAGCAAGTTTTAGATACTCATATGCCTTTTCAGGATTCATAGCATTTTTATATATTAAAGCGCGAATTATGTAACATTCAATTGATCGAAAGTATAAAAGCTCTTTATTGAAATAATATAAAGCTTTTGTATTGTATTCTAAGGCAGCAATTAATCTCTTATTTAGTAATAAGACACTACTTAAGATATAGCTTATATCTGCAATTTCTCTCTCATCTAAATCTATTGAAGAGATCAATGCTGTACCTTTTTCAAATGAAACTGTTGAAGAAACCAAGTCATTCTTTGCCAAGTGATAATATCCAACACTATTATGAAATAGGAAAAGTTGATAATTATCGAATTCCAAGACGAATTTAGAAATAGTGGTTATATAATCGGTAGAATCGTGTTTAATATTATGAACAAACAGCTTTAACCTCATTATTAAAAGTTGATATGTATAAAAATAACTAGAATTCTCGAAAAGATAGGAAGTTTTTAGAATGTCATTTAGTTTGAGTGAAATTTCAGGAGTGTTTTTTTTCGCAATTGCTTCAAAATAGACATTTTTTACATATTGGAAATACTCAACCTCTGAAATGTTTTGCTTAACATCTTTTATCGACAATCTCTTAAACAACAGCTTCAAAATTTCCTCACTCGGCACAATCGAATTACTTTCAATCTTACTTAAATAAGACGAGGTACAGATCCCATCAGAAAGTTGGACTTGCTTGATATTTTGTCTTATTCGCTCGAATTTAATGACGTGTCCGAAAGTGTTCATCCTGATACTCCTCAATGAATCTATAAATCTTCCCAAAATGTAATGTCTTGTTTTAAAAACAAATAGTCGTTCGACATGGCGTAGTATTTTGCAGCGTTTTTGTATTTCGTGTTTTCAGTGAAATACTCGGCTAAAAAGAGTGAATATTTTTGAGCATGTCTGTAATCTTTTACATCTTTAAAAAATTGGATCGCTTTAACCGTTTTACTTTCATACGTGCTGGCTTGTTCGCTTCGTAATTTGTAAACCGTGAAATGGTGACGGTAATTCTCTAGTGAAGAACTAGACTCTGATTTTAAAATGTTCAAGCCCTCGGATGCCCATTTATTTACTTCTTCTGATTGTCCTAACTTTGAATACTCTTTTATTAAGGAAAAGATAGGCTGTAGTTTTTGACTCTGTTCGGAACGGATTTCAAGACTTTCTTTGAAATGCTGAATCGCTTGTTCGAATTCGCCTTTAGTCGATAATAAAGTTCCAAGCCCTTGCTTAATAACAGGAATATGATCGTGTAAATTCATTTGTGTACTGATTTTTTGTGCCAGTATCAAATTTTCATAGGCTTCATCGGTTTTATGAGATTTATCAAGTGCGATGGATAATATCAAATAGCATTCCACTACGCGAGAATTGTAAAAGCCATTTTTGAAAAATTCCAAAGCATGTTGTATGTATTCGACTGAAATGACCCATCTTTGATGTGCTAAGTAACATTCAGCCAATAGGTAGTTAAAATCTGCTTCTTCCCATGGTTCAAGATTAATAAGGTGATGATACTCAATCGCTTTCTCAAAAGCTTCTAACGAATCCGCATGATTATTTTGTTGAGAATAAAAAATCCCAGCGTTTACGTAATATAAAAAAGACTGATAATCGGTAAAGTCAGTCACAAGGTCAGCTAATGGGGCAGTGGGATTAAACTTATTTGCTTGCGTATCTGGCAAGATTAAGGACATCCGTAAAAGAACTAATTGATGGGTGTAATAATTTTTAACTTCATGAAAGAGATACTGTTCTTCGTTTAATTCCTGCAACTTTTCTTGAATAAATGCACGATCTTTATTCATAACCGCTTCAAAATAGAACTTATTTACCTCATCCAGGTAGCTTTGATCATCTCCATTACTATTTTGAGCAATCGTAAGTTCGAGTCTATCAAGTAATAAATCCATGACTTCTTGGCTAGGTATAATGGAATCGTTTTCAATTTTACTTAAGTAGGAAGGCGTGCAAATGCCTTGTGCCAACGTGATTTGTTTCATATTTCGTTTTAATCTTTCTAACTTTATCACTTGTCCTAAATTCTGCATCCGTGGCACTCCTTATGTTGAAATCTATTACCATCATATTACTATATGAACGCCGCTAACTAAACAAAAGAATGCTTAGGAAATTTTATTTAAAAATCGTCGATTTTTCATAGTCAAATGTGAAAACATTCCCAACATTTTAGCGAATTTTGTCGCATCTTATCTAGTACTATTATAAGAGTGAACGGTATACACAACCGTGCAACTAGATTTCCGACGATAAGGGGAAGGAATATGAAAATAATCGTATTGATGATTGTCATACTAGTGATAGCACTTGTATTACTTCAACGAAATCATGGTTTGCCCAAACCGATACAAGTAGTTACAATCATCTTTTTTATAACAATCATCGTATATGGATGTTTTTCTATTTTTTCAGTCTGTTGTCGCTATTTGCCAGTTGTCATGAAGTACATCAGTCCTGATGTGATTCAGTTTTAACGTCAAATTAGTATTTACTTTTGGGATAGGGCCTGCCTATCCTCTTTTTTTTGCCCAAAATGAAAAGCGCCAATCAAGACGCTTTAAAATGATTACACATTATTAGTGTTGAATTATATAAAGCGGAAAGGACCCCCCAGGGGCAACTGGCATAGACAGTTGTGCCGAGGAGGCTGGCGTTTCGTCCGCGGAAAGCGAGAGAAATAGCCAACCACCATCTTTTCGGTATATAAATATTTTTTGCCCAAAATGAAAAGCGCCCATCAGGACGCTTTCACTAAAATTACTTATTTTTCTTCTTCAATGTGCTGAACATGAAGAGGTTCGACTGCTGGACCTTCGAGTACTTCACCTGTATAAGAAAAACGTGATCCATGACATGGACAATCCCAAGAGCGCTCGGCATCATTCCAATTTACGTCACACCCCATATGTGTGCAGGTCGGTTTCACCAAGTGAACTTTTCCTTGATGATCTTTATATGCACCGGTTTTGTGATGATCGATCATCACGATTTTACCTTCGTCGATTTGTAGTTCTTCTAACATGTTAGAAGGTCTAGTAACTTTCCCTTTGATTAACTCTTTTGCAACATTTGAATTTTCTTTTATAAAATTCTTCGCATCTTCCGGTTTTAATTTCGAACGGGTTGGATCAAATAATTCTTGATATGGATTTGGTTTGTTTAAACATAAGTCTTTTAATAAATAGGCTGCGTTTGTCCCATTTGTCATTCCCCATTTATCAAAACCAGTAGCAACGAAGATGTTGGACATTCCTGTCATTGCTTTTCCGATATAGGGGAGCTGAT
This sequence comes from Paenisporosarcina sp., assembly GCF_057785155.1. Classification (NCBI taxonomy): domain Bacteria; kingdom Bacillati; phylum Bacillota; class Bacilli; order Caryophanales; family Caryophanaceae; genus Paenisporosarcina; species Paenisporosarcina sp. Next base: position 143,700 of record NZ_JBYNRN010000021.1, on the reverse strand, counting down.
CTAGAGTAGCTAAATCTTGAGCTGACCAATGATAGTCAATGGATTCGACAGCAAAATGTTGTTTAGCAAAATTGGCTAACGTTTCGTAAGATTTACTTGTTTCTACTTTGTTTTGTCCCGTTTTGTGACCTTCACCACCAACTAAGATATAGGTTTCTCCCTGAGGTCCTTGAGCAGTGCGAATAGAACGAGTCGGTTTTTCTACATTGATATACATGCCATTTAACTTAGTCTCTGTCACTTTTGCACAAACGACATATGATCTGTTTGGAGCAAGTCTTGAAAAATAGAGCCCGTCTTCATCATTAAAAGGAAAGTGGCTGGTAACTAACAACTGTTTTGCTTCCATTTCATATCCGTTTTTTAATGTGACGGTTACTGTATCTCCATTTTTAACTTTCATTGCTCTCGTATTTTCATAAAATGTGACACCTAAGTTTTTAGCTTCTTCCACTAATGCAGCGACATATTTCACAGGGTGGAATTGTGCTTGGTTAGACATCGACAACGTTTCTTCAACTGAGAAAGGAAGACTTGGTATTGCGCTCGATAAGTCACCAGGAATTTCTAATGTGTCATAGGCTTGTTTTTCTTCACGCAATAACTGTTTGCCTTCTTCAAATTCAGCGTATAAGATAGCATCTCGTTGTTCTAAATCGCAATCAATCGACAGTGATTGAACTAAATTCCGAATGTTTTCTACTGCTTCTTGATTCGCTTGATAATATAGTTTTGCCTTTTCTTCCCCGAAGTTTTTGATGAGCTGATGATAAATGGGTCCGTGTTGAGCCGTTACTTTAGCCGTGGTAAAACCAGTCGTGCCACTCGCAATGCTACTACCTTCAATAACCGTGACATTAGCGCCTTCTTTTGCTAATAAATAAGCTGCAGTTACACCTACAATACCTGCTCCAACAATCAAAATGTCAGTTGATACATTAGATTCAACTGAAGAATAGACAGGTTGACTTTGTTTTTCTCTCCAATACGATTTTGGAATATGCGGCAACTCAAAAGAATTCATGTAAAAACCTCCCGCTCTTTATTTCCTCATCTTTACCCTAAACAGAAAAAATAATCACTTTGGGTTCGAAATCTTATGAAATGGCGACGGTTACCTAGGAAATCTCATCAGTAATTAAAAATACACCAAGAAGTATAGGAAGAAGACAAACGATAAATAAAACAGAACGTATAAACCAATTCGGTAATTTTTCATGAAATAAAGCAATGAAAATGATGACGATAAAAAAGAGAAGAGTTGAGATAATCCCATCAAACGAAGATGTGTCTATATGATTTAAATCTAATTTTTTCCGATCGAATTTGAATATTAAAAAGTAGATTCCAATGAATCCTACTAAAATAAGGCTCATTCCTAATACAATCCAAATCATGTTGTACCCTCCAAAAGTTCCTCATACAAACATACTTCAGACGTATCAAGAAAACGACAGGAAATTCATGCTAAAAATTAAAGGGAATTTAATACGGTTGTCGAAATAGATAGAGGACTAGATTTAAGGGGGAAATACCATGACAAAACGAAAACTCACAATTGATGATTTAACCAAATTAGTTTCAGTCACTCAACCGACATTGGCACCGAATCAAAAAGAAGCTGTGTTTATACATACAATGATTGATGACAAGGAAAATACATATCAAGCTAACTTATGGCATGTAGATCTTGATTCGAAAGAGTTAACGCAGTGGACGCATGGGAAAGAAAGAGTATCAAGCCCTTCTTTTTCAGCAGATGGATCAAAACTGGCATTCTTATCAACGAGAAATGAAAAAAATCAGCTTTATGTTCTGTCGACTAAAGGTGGCGAAGCACGAAAGATTACAACTTTTGATAAAGGTGTAAGTAGCTACTTATGGTCTCCATGTGGCAAGAAAATTTGGTTCTCAGCTTCATTAAAAGAAGGCAAAAATTTCACCGATGAACCAGAAAAAGAAGAAAAGAAAAAGCCGGAACCGGTTGTAGTTGATAAAATGAAGTACAAAATGGATGGTGTAGGCTTACTTCCTCAAGATGTTTATAAGCATATTGGCTATATCGATTTAGAGACGGAAGAAGTCACGCAATTTACGGATGGCAATCATATGTATGGGCTACAAGCGGTTTCTCATGATGGCAAGAAAATCGTCTTTAATGTCAATCGTTCTGAAAATCAGGACTTTGAGTTCCGCCAGTCGTTGTATTTAGTTGATATTGAATCAAAAGAAGAAACGGCAATCATCGAAGAAGATGGCTATTATGGTGGTGCTGCATTTTCTTTTGATGATTCAAAAATCGCTTTTGTAGGAAGTGACGCTTCATTTAAAAATGCGACACACACTGAACTGTATGTGTATGACATTGATAATGGAATTCGAGAAGTGTTAACAGAAGGCATTGACGCACCTATAGGAGATTTAGTAGTCGCGGACCATCAGCAAGGAGCGGATGCACCAAGCGTTGTTTGGACAAACAATCATCATTTATATTTCCAAGTGTCAACAATGGGCGATGTTCGATTATATGCAGCATCACTAGAAGGTGAAATGTATCCAGCTACTGGTGAGGATGAACATGTATACGGCTATGATGTCGCGGAATCTGGTGAGTTTGCTTTGGTGACGGTTTCTACACCCACTAAAGTTGGAGAACTATATGTCCATACGATTGCTACAGGTGAAAGACAAGCTTTAACTTCATTTAATAAAGATTTTGAAGAGGAAGTAGAGTTAGTTGCAGCTGAACCGCTTATGTATAAAGGTGCCAAAAATTTCGATGTTCATGGCTGGTTAATGAAGCCTGCAGGATATGTTGAAGGAGAGAAATACCCATTAATCGTTGAAATTCATGGAGGACCTCATGCGATGTTTGCTAATACTTTCTTCCACGAGTTGCATTTATTAGCAGCGCAAGGATATGGCGTGTTGTATTTAAATCCTCGAGGAAGTCATGGATATAGTCAACAATTTGTCGACTCAGTACGAGGAGATTATGGTGGAGATGATTATCAAGACATTATGGATGGCTTGGACTCAGTATTAGCTGATCATGAATGGATTGATCAATCACGCCTTGGTGTAACGGGTGGTAGTTACGGTGGATTTATGACGAACTGGATTGTCGGCCATACAAATCGTTTCAAAGCGGCTGTAACGCAGCGATCCATTTCGAACTGGATTAGTTTCTATGGTGTCTCAGATATTGGATATTATTTCAATGAATGGCAAATTGGAGCGGACATGACGGATGTGGATAAGCTTTGGAATCACTCGCCACTAAAATATGCTAGTAATGTAGAAACGCCATTACTAATTCTTCATAGCGAAAAAGATTTCCGTTGTCCAATTGAGCAAGCAGAACAGCTTTATATTACATTAAAACAAATGAAGAAAGAGACGCGTTTTGTGAGATTCCCAGACGCAGATCATAATCTTTCACGAACAGGTACACCAAGTTTACGTTATGCAAGATTGCAACAAATTGTGGATTGGTTTGAAAAGTATATTTGAGGTGATTTTTTGATTCAAGCAAAAAGTACGGTCCAGTTAAGACCAATAAAAGAAGCCGATTTATATGCACTGTGGGAAATGAGTGCGAAAGAAGAAGCGCCAGAATGGAAAAAATGGGATGCACCCTATTATCCGTATTCTCCAAAAACATATGAAGAATTTTTGAAAAATAAGGCCTATTATCTTGAACCTAAGCAAATTAAAGGCATTGAAGTGAATAATGAATTGATTGGAATTGTTTCGTACTATTGGGAACATGAACCTTCAAAGTGGCTTGAAATGGGGATTACCATTTTCAAACCATCCTATTGGAGCGGTGGTTATGGTACTGATGCTTTGAAGCAATGGATGGACATACTGTTTACAGAAATGCCACTCGTGCGCGTAGGATTCACGACTTGGTCTGGGAATGAGCGCATGGTTAAGGTAGGAGAAAAATTAGGGATGACAATGGAAGCGCGTATTCGAAAAGTTCGCTTCTATAATGATGTCTATTATGACTCTATTCGAATGGGTATTTTAAGAGAAGAGTGGGAAGCATTGAATTAAGGAAAGACAAACTCCTCCATTTCGCTATTGCGAAGGGAGGAGTTCTTTTTATTGTCTAATTAAAAGAAGATAAGATTAGATTAATTTAAAAATCTATGATATAAATAGTGTTATTAACCCAATACCTAGTATACAGGTAGGAATAATATGTATGTAAAAGGAGGGTTCGCTGTGGGACGTGAATTCGTAGAAATTTTTGATGAGTGGATAGATTCGTATGATGAATCCGTTTCAGGAAAAGATCCGGAATATCGAGATGTGTTTGATAAATATGAGGAAATTTTAACAGCGGTTACTGAACGATCTTTTGGGACGGTACTTGAATTTGGAACGGGAACTGGTAATTTAACTGCCAAGTTAATCAGTGCGGGTTACAAGGTAATCGGTATTGAACCAAATGCAGCGATGCGAAAAGTTACTGGAGAACGCTTTCCTTATATTTCATTAACGGATGGGGATTTGCTATCTTTTGAAACAACTGAACATATAGATACAATTGTCAGCTCCTACGTTTTTCATCATTTAACGGATGAAGATAAAGGTAAAGCTGTTCAACAATATGCAAGTCTTTTGTCAAAGGGTGGAAAAGTGGTATTTGCGGATACAGTTTTTATTTCAGAACAAGCAAAACAAGACCAAATTAAGAAAGAACGCACGCGTGGTTTTAACAACGTAGCAGATGATTTGGAACGTGAATACTATACGACCATTTCCATTCTTGAAACAATATTTAAGAATGCTGGATTTGAAGTTCGTTTTGAGCGTATGAATGATTATGTATGGCTGATAGATGCAACTAAAAACTAAAGGAGTGTTGAAAAATGAAACAAATGAATGTAGAAAGTTTTAATTTAGATCATACAAAAGTGGTTGCACCTTATGTTCGTTTAGCAGGCAGAAAGCTTGGAGCGAATGGTGACGAAATTTTAAAATATGATATTCGTTTCAAACAACCTAACAAAGAACATATGGAAATGGCAGGTCTTCACTCTATTGAACATTTAATGGCTGAAAATATTCGGAACCATACAGACAAAGTTGTGGATATGAGTCCAATGGGATGTCAGACAGGTTTTTATTTAGCCGTAATAAATCATGACGACTTTGACGAGATTTTGATGATATTAGAAAAAACATTAGAAGATGTTTTAAATGCAACGGAAGTTCCTGCTTGTAATGAAGTCCAATGTGGCTGGGCAGCAAACCACAGTTTAGAAGGCGCAAAAGCCATCGCTCGTGATATGCTTATGAAAAAAGATGAGTGGCGCGTGGTCTTTGCGGAGGAAACTTAATGAATGTTTATGGAAGTGTACATGAATTAATAGGGAACACACCCGTTGTTGAATTAAAAAATATTGAAATTCCAAACAATTGTCGTATTTTTGCGAAACTCGAATTTATGAATCCTGGTGGAAGTGTCAAGGATCGCTTAGGATTATCACTATTACGGGATGCAGAAGAGTCTGGTCAATTACTTCCAGGTGGAACGATAATCGAACCCACTGCTGGGAATACTGGAATTGGTGTAGCTTTAGCAGCGATTGGAAAAGGATATACTGTCAGATTTGTTGTACCTCAAAAATTCAGTATGGAAAAGCAAACGCTGATGCGAGCTCTTGGTGCTGAAATTGTAAATACGCCAACTGAGCTAGGGATGAAAGGTGCGATTGAAAAAGCCATGGAGTTAGTTCAAGAAACTCCAGGTGCTTTTTCACCTTCGCAATTTTCGAACCCAGCCAATCCAGAAACATATGTACACACATTAGGTCCTGAGTTATGGCGTGACTTAGATGGTGAGATTGATGTGTTTGTTGCTGGAGCGGGTTCAGGTGGAACATTTATGGGAACGGCTAGGTATTTAAAAAGTAAAAATGAAGACATTAAGACAGTGATTGTAGAACCAGAAGGCTCTATATTAAACGGTGGAGAAGCTGGATCGCATTATACCGAAGGAATTGGAATGGAATTTTTACCTGGGTATATGGACAAATCCTATTTTAATGCCATTCATACAGTGACGGATCGAGACGCTTTTGACAAACTTCGTGAGTTGTCTTCAAAAGAAGGCTTACTAGTAGGAAGTTCATCTGGAGCTGCTTTATTTGCCTCGTTAGAAGAAGCGAAAGTAGCCAAGCCAGGAAGTCATATCGTCACCATTTTTGCAGACTCTAGTGAACGGTACTTAAGTCAAAATGTGTATGACCTTTTAAAGGAGGATGAATTAAGATGAGACCTAAAACGAAATTAATCCATGCTGGCATCGTTGGAGATGAAACGACAGGTGCTGTTTCAACACCTATTTATCAAGTAAGTACGTATAAGCAAGATGCTGTTGGTGATTTCCGAGGATACGAATATTCTCGTACTGGAAATCCAACACGTCATGCACTTGAAGTATTAATCAGTGACCTTGAAGGAGGACATGCAGGTTTTGCATTTGGATCTGGTATGGCGGCAATCAGTTCAGTTATGATGCTGTTTAACTCTGGTGATCATATCGTGATGACCGACGATGTGTACGGTGGTACATATCGCGTGATGACGAAAGTGCTAAACCGTTTCGGCATTGAATCTACATTTGTGGATTCTTCAAATTTGGCTGAATTTGAAGCGGCTATTCAAGAAAATACAAAGGCGGTCTTCTTGGAAACACCTACGAATCCTTTATTGAAAGTAACGAATATCGCTGACATTGCGAAGCTCGCAAAATCTAAAGGACTTCTGACGATCGTAGATAACACGTTCATGACGCCTTATTTGCAACAACCGATTTCTTTAGGTGCTGATATCGTCTTGCATAGTGCAACGAAATACATTGGTGGCCATAGTGATGTAGTCGCTGGATTAGTTGTAGTAGCTACCGAGGAATTGGCAAAGGAACTTCATTTTGTTCAAAATTCAGTAGGGGCCATATTAGGACCGCAAGATTCATGGTTACTTATTCGTGGATTGAAAACGCTTGGCATTCGTATGGAAGAAACGAATTCGAACGCGAAGCGAATTGCCGATTTCTTAGTTGCTCATGAAGCGGTAGGCAAGGTTTATTATCCTGGACTTGAAACGCATGCCGGACATGACATTATGAAACAACAAACCACTGGCTTTGGGGGAATGATTTCATTTGACGTAGGTAGCACTGAAAAAGCCGCACAGTTATTGAAGAAATTACGTTACTTCACACTAGCTGAAAGTTTAGGAGCGGTGGAAAGTTTAATTTCTGTCCCTGCACAGATGACTCACGCATCGATTCCGGTTGATCGTCGTCAAGAACTGGGTATATTGGACGGCTTGGTTCGTATATCTGTCGGCATTGAAGATGTTGAGGATTTACTAGAAGATTTACAACAAGGTTTAGCTTAATACATTGATGATTGATGTCACCCCATGCGTTTGTGTGGAGTGACTTTTTGCGTTTTCTTGGTCTCAGTTAGAGATTTGGCGATCTTGGTTAGAATTATGGCGATTTCAGTTAGAAAAATAGCATTCTTGGTTAGAATAATCGCCATCTCAGTTGTAATTGTCTTGAAAAATCGTCCTCCTACTTAGCATATCCAACAGCAAAGGCTGCGAAAGCGGAGCGTGCAGCCACAATTAGCCCTGCCCGCTTAGCTTGGCAGGTGTTACTGTTTTTGTGAGTGGTGTCTCAGTTAGAGATTTGGCGATCTTGGTTAGAATTATGGCGATCTCAGTTAGAAAAATAGCCATCTTGGTTAGAATTTTCGTCATCTCAGTTGTAATTGTTAATTAGTGGAAGTGTATGGAACCCAAAATAAAAGCTGCTCCCTGGAAAGGGAACAGCTGATATTCATTATTTACCTTTAAATTGAGGTTTGCGTTTTTCACTGAATGCCATTAGTGCTTCTACACGGTCTTCAGTTGGAATCGTCATTTCGTATGCTTTTCTTTCAATATGTAATCCTGTTTGTAAGTCTGCGTTCATTCCATGTTTAATGGCAAATTTAGCTTGTTGTAAAGCAACTGGTCCGTTTGCAAGCATCATATCTGCAAATTTCCCTGTTTCCTCTAGTAAGCTCTCTTTTGCAACTACTTTCGTTAAAATACCGTAAGATAGAGCTTCTTCAGCATTGAGTCGTCGTGCTGTCAAAATTAATTCCATTGCTTTTGATTCTCCGATTAGTCTAGGTAAACGTTGCGTTCCACCTGCTCCCGGTATAATCGCTAAACTCGTTTCTGTTAATCCAAGAGTGATATCATGGGCAGCAATTCGGAAGTCACAAGATAGTGCGAGCTCCATACCACCTCCAAAAGCATAACCGTTCATCATAGCGATTGTGGGTTGTGGCAAGCTTTCGATCGATGAAAAAACCTCACCGATTTTGTATATATTACGTTTCACTTGTTGTTCAGTTAATGTTTTACGTTCTTTTAAATCAGCACCAACACTAAATGCTTTTTCGCCAGCTCCCGTAAAAATAACCACGCGAATATCTGGGTTAATACGAATCGCCTCAGCTACTTGCCCAAGCTCTCTCAACATTTCATAATTAAATGCGTTCATGGAATCAGGTCGGTTTAACGTGATAATTGCCAAGTTTCCATTCTGTTCATAACGAATGCCTTCCATTTTGTATCCTCCTTAGTTTGTTCACATTTCAGAAAACTTTTCTCCTACAAAACATATCACTTTTTGGACCTTGTTACCATCAGTCTCTATAATGAATTGAAAAGGAGGCGACTGACATGGAACGAATTACGTTGTACCGGATTTTTCGTATTGTATGGATGTCTGTGAAATTTTTTGTACAAGTCACGTTTTTTCAGCGCCGCTACAAAGGACGTTGGACACCAGCTACTGATGTGAAATGGGAGAGGCTAGTCACTAAACAAGCGAAAGAATATAAACGAACCGCCTTGAAAATTGGTGGGCTGATGATTAAGATGGGGCAGTTTTTGTCCACTCGTGCAGATATTATGCCCCCTTCATTTATAGCAGAGCTTGAAGGTTTAACCGATCGTGTACCTGCAGTACCAAGGGAAAAGGCCTTAGTTTTATTAGAAGAAGAATGGAATGTGTTACATACCGATTATTTGTCTTTCCTATCGGATAAACCAGTAGCTTCAGCTTCTATTGGAGAAGTGTATAAAGGAACATTGCTCGATGGTACGACGGTTGCGATTAAAATACAGCGACCTGATATTGACCGGATTTTACGAGCTGATTTTAGAGCGATGAAAATTGTGATTTGGCTAGCGAAGAAATTCACATCTTTTGGAAAACAAAGTGATTTTAATCTTTTATATAGCGAAATGGTGGAAACGATTGGGGCAGAGCTAAATTTCTTGCAAGAACTTCGAAATGGACGTCATTTTGCTGATCGTTTTGAAGATATGCCTGGCGTCGTATTTCCGGTTTATTTCGATGAATTTTCTACAAGACGTGTACTTGTGATGGAATGGATTGAAGGTGCTCGAGTAACCGATTTAGCTTTTATTGAACGAAATGAAATTAACCGCAGAGTACTTTCAGAAAGACTTTTTCGTCTATTTTTAGAGCAAGTATTAGATGGCGGACAGTTCCATGCCGACCCTCATGGAGGAAACATCTTATTGAAAACAGACGGTACCATTGTGTTGATTGATTTTGGGATGGTAGGCTCTATTTCGCAAAGTGAGTCTCGCTCAGTCTTAAAAGTAGTCGAGGGGATTATTTTCAAACAATTTGATCAAGTGTTAGATGGGTTAGAGGAGCTTCGGTTTTTATTGCCAAATGCCGATCGTCGCTTGCTAGCGGATTCCATTTCTCGTGTGGTTGCTGCATATGAGTCGGAAGAATTAACTCAAATGGATAGCTTTGTTGTTGACCGTCTCCTAGATGATTTACGTTTAATTGTCCGGACTCAGCCTGTACAATTGCCAGCTGAATTTGCGTTTTTTGGTCGTGCAGTTTCTACATTTGTGGGTGTTTTGCATGTTTTAGATCCGAAAGTAGATTTACTGGCGATCGCGAGACCTCGTGTTATGGAATGGGCGTCTATGCAGAAAGAAAATGGCGGTGTATTTTCAAAAGAAGATGTCTTACGACTTGCTTTAAATGCCATTGGACCGCTACGTCAGTTCCCTCAGAAAGTGATAACATTTTTAGAAGAACCGACTCGAATGCGGGAGTACCAGATGAGCCGTGATGCTATGCAACGAGATGAACGTATGTTGCTTCAAACACGAATGTTTGCAGGAATTATCGCAATTTTAGCGATGACTTCGACACTATTTAGTATTTGGACAGCTCATGAACCTTTGTTAATAACTTCTGCGTCGATTTTCATTATCTCTATATGGGTATTTAAGTCGAAAAACAGAAAAATTAAATAGGATTATTTAGGATTTTTTGGTATACTGTCCCTATCAATTTTAGTAAATGAGGCGCATAAATGGAGATATTTATTGGGCGTCAACCCATATTTGACCGAACAGAAAAAATTTTTGCTTACGAGCTTTTATATCGAAATAGTGATTTAAATTCATTTCCTCAAATTGATGGTGACCATGCGACTATGGAGGTTCTCATCAATTCTTTTTTAACCATTGGCTTAGATGACTTATCGAATGGTCGTCCGTGTTTTATTAACTTTACGGAAAACTTATTACATGAACCGATTTTTGATACACTCGACTCGAAACATATTGTCATTGAGATTTTAGAAAACGTTCAAATAACTTCTTCATTAATCAGCAGTATCCGTCAGTTGAAACATAAAGGATTTAGAATTGCTCTTGATGATTTTGTTTTAACGAAAGAAATTCTTCAAGCGAAAGAAATTTTTTCATTCGTAGATTTTATAAAAGTAGATTTTATGGGAACTACTCCATCTGAACGAAAAGATATTGAAGTGTTTATTAAATCCACTCATCCACATATTCATTTATTAGCTGAAAAAGTGGAAACTCGTGCTGAGTTTGAAGAAGCTATAAAAGCAGGTTACCACCTTTTTCAAGGATATTTTTTCTCTAAACCTCATATCATCCAAGGAAAAGATATTCCAGCGAATTTGGCTAACTATTTCCGAATTATCGGTTTAATCAGTCAAGAACAGGCTAACGTGACCCACATTTCGGATTTAATTGAACGTGATGTGTCATTATCGTTTAAGTTGTTAAAACTCATTAATGCGTCACCTTCAAAAAATAAAGTGAGATCGATTAAACAGGCAGTTGTCGTTTTAGGATTAACAGAATTACATAAATGGATATATATTTTGGCAATGCGTGAAACCATGCGAGATGAGCTAGATTTCAGCAGAAATGCACTGATTGTGTCCTCTTTATTCCGTGCGAAATTCTGTGAATTGCTAGCAAAGTATAATCGAAAAGAGAATTCTCCAGAATATTTCCTAACAGGCATGTTTTCATTAATGGATTCGCTTTTACACAAACCATTTAGTCAGATCATGCAACAACTACCTTTATCCGATCAAGTTGTTGATACTTTGGTTGGGAACGATACGGAAATGTCCGATTACTTAAACCTTGCAGTAGCTTTCGATCAATTAGATTGGGCACGTATTCAACTTTTTGCGGAGAAATTAGACCTAACGGAAGAACAACTTCATCAAGCCTATAACCAAGCTATGCGCTGGTCTAGTCAAATGGCTTAAGCTATCCTCGGTTGAGGGTAGCTTTTTCTTTCAATAAAACCAGTGAGGTGAAACTGACTTGAACTTATCTGAATTTCAAGAGACATTACATGAGTTATTTGATAAACAGTTATGGAACGATCACGATGGTGACTTCGGGTTTCTAAACAGATCCAACACGTCTATTAAGAAAGTAGGCTATTGCACAAATTTAACACCTGCAACAATTGAACAAGCGATTATACATAAGGTAGATTTGATGATTACACATCATGATGCGTGGGATTTCATTTATGGATTAAAAGACGAATGTATGAAGCTGCTAACTCAACATAATATCAGTCACTTCTTCATTCACGGACCTTTAGATTATGTGGAATTTGGTACGTGTACGTCATTAATGAACGTTCTAGAAGTGGACACGATTTTAAAGTATTCAACCTTTCAAGGTGATAGCATTCCGGGAGTAGGAGAGTATACAAAACCGATTCCTTTTGAAATGTTTGCAGAAAGAATGCAAACCACTTTAAATGAACCGGTTCGCGTATGGAAAAATAATCAGCAAGAAATTAAACGTGTTGGTATTTTAACAGGTGCAGGCAACTCTACCAATCATATTAAAGCGGCGGTAGATAGTGGGTGCGATACATATATCACTGGGGAAGTGAATTTGTATACGATTCAATATGCACAATTGGTTGGGATTAACCTTTTTGTCGGCAGCCACACCTTCACTGAAATCTTTGGGGTTGAAACATTAGTAAAGAAAATACACAAATCTCATCCAGCCTTAGAGATGATTCAACTTTTTGAACCACATGATGAATTAAACCATGCGATGAATAGATTTTAGGGGGATGTATCTATGTTTGCCGTAAATGTAGAAGCTGCCATTTTCAATGAAGACAAATGGCTCTTAATTAGACGAAGTGAAAAAGAAGAGCATGCTGGAGGTTGTCTATCTTTGGTTGGTGGTCAAGTGGATAAAGAAAGTGCTGCTTCTTCAGATATTTTAGAAAGAACATTAATTCGAGAAGTCAATGAAGAAATCGGGATTGAGGTTTCGAACTTGAGCTACGTAAATAGTTCTTCGTTCATTACTGATTCTGGTATCCACGTTGTTGACATCGTATTTCTTTGCAAAGGATTTGTTGGCGAAGCATTTGCAAAAAGCAGTGATGAAGTGGATGAAGTAGTCTGGATGACCACACAAGAAATTCTAAATCATGCGGATCTACCGCTTTATTTAAAAGAAAATATCAAGCTAGCAGATCGGTTAAAAAGCGAACATCTAGCATCTTCTAGGACCTGAAAAGGTCTTTTTATTTTGAATAAAATCTCATTCAAGTAGACTTGAAGTGAGACGGGACAAGGGTTTGTGAAAGAAAAAGTAATTATTGGCACTTGTATTTTTGAAAAAATAGGGTACACTAAAAATACGAACAAACGTTCTTAAAGGAGGCGAGAGTATGCCACTCATTCCAGCAGAGAGTTTACCCCATTTCGAAAATATGATTTACTTGCCAATGGTTTTGACGGTTTTGGAGCGGGATCGTGAAATTGTGGAAAAAGGACCTTTTAAATTGAAAAGACCTTATGTCGCAATGATTGATCAAGCAGTAAAAGAGGCTCAACGTGAGTTAAAAGATACGAAATTGTATCTCCGCCAAAAGAACATGAAAATCATCCGAGGCAACCGCGATGATACCTTCACCGAATATGTCTTCTTTTACGGCGGTTACGAAGAACACCGTCGCTACCTAAATGTCCGGCTGCGCAATCGTGTAGAGGAACTTCTTGGCGTGTATTTGGTCAAGATGAAACAAGTCAATTGAAAATCAGTATATGTTTAAAAGTCCTTTCTATAAGCATAGGAAGGACTTTTACTATTAATGTGTGAAGTTTAACGCTTTGGCATGATACGACTTTGTAAATATGTAACTGGAGGCTGTGAAAATGGTTTTTGAATATGTTGACGAGTTTTTTGGAAATGGTTCATAAGAAAGTGACAAAGAACAAATTGTCTGCACATCGTGGTATACGAAACGTTGACTGGAATCACACGTGTATTCGTGAAATGTACGAGGCATTGTCCAAGTGAGTTTTGAGAGTAATACTCGACAGCAGAAAAAGCAATCCATATATTACTGTCTGAATCTGGAGAAAGTGTCGGCATCATGATGAGAGGGTGACCGAAATCATGTGAAAGAATAATTGGGATCTTATGTAAGTTTCCAATGGCTTCTTTAGAAAAAAATGTGGCGTGCTTATAAGAGGTACCATAAAAAATGAGTGACTTTTTAATAATGTTAATAGGTTTCATTTTTACAATAAACTCAGCATGGTTTTCAATAACACGTGTACATAGCTTGTGTTCAATCCAAATTGGTTCGAGTGAAACGGTGTTGAATGAAACGAGGTAATTCGATGCAACAGACAATTGAGTGTTCAAATATTCACATCCCCTTTTTTAGCCTACAAACCCTATTATAGAGAAATTTGGAAATTCCGCAATATTAATTAACTAAAAAATGAAAATATTCGGATAAAAATATAATTGAATTTTCAGAAAAAACATTTGCAACTTTACTGCTTTATTATCTATAATAGAAAAAAGGCATCCGAGGTGAATGCGATGGATAAATATTATTCTTATGCCGATTTTCTGAAAGCCATGGGACGGAGTCAAACGGTTACTGAAGCAGAAAAGCTGCTGAATGAGATTTATATGGATTTATTTTTAAACCATGTGCATCGGGAGCAGCGAAAAGAGAGATTACTTACATTAATTGATGATGCACTTGATCAAAAAAACAAAGGATCCTTTGTTGCTTTTGCGCAAGAACTTCAAGAACTTCAACGTGAAAGTGAAGTTATTTAACCTAATAATCCTTTAGTGTATCCGTTCTTTTCGAAGAACGGATTTTTGCTTTTACGGATTAGAAAGTACAAGTTTACGGATAATAGTAAAAGAAAGACATAGCTTTCACCAGCTTCGGTGCAAGCTATGTCTTTCTAAATTTCACGAAAAAACATACGTTCGCTTTTTGTTCGTAATAAAAAGGGGAATATGATAAGCTAAAAGTATAAATAAAAAACGAATTTCAGAGCAAATATTGCTTTACTATAGGAGGAATTGTTATCGTACAGTCATTTGATTTACAAGCTCCTTATCGCCCAGATGGAGATCAGCCTCAAGCCATTAAAGAATTAATACAAGGACTTGAAGATGGAAAAAAGTATCAAACTTTACTTGGAGCAACGGGAACTGGGAAAACATTCACTGTTTCGAATGTCGTGAAAGAAATTAAGCGTCCCACGTTAGTTATGGCTCACAATAAAACATTAGCAGGCCAATTATATAGTGAGTTTAAAGAGTTTTTTCCGAATAATGCAGTTGAATACTTTGTTAGTTTTTATGATTACTATCAACCGGAAGCCTATGTTCCGCAAACCGATACGTACATCGAAAAGGATTCCAGTATAAATGAAGAAATTGATAAGCTACGTCACTCAGCAACCTCTGCATTATTTGAAAGGGAAGATGTATTAATCGTCGCTTCCGTATCATGCATTTACGGACTCGGTAATCCTGAAGAATATAGAGAAATGGTGTTATCCCTTCGCAAAGGAATGGAAATTGAACGCAATCAACTTTTGAGAAAATTGGTTGATATACAATACGAGAGAAATGATGTGAACTTTGTACGAGGTAAATTTCGCGTTCGAGGAGATGTTGTAGAGATATTCCCAGCTTCTCGCGACGAACGTTGTATTCGTGTTGAGTTTTTTGGGGATGAAGTAGATCGTATTCGTGAAGTAGATGCTCTAACTGGTGAGATTATCGGAGAACGTGAACATGTTGCTATATTTCCGAATTCCCATTTCGTAACACGTGAAGAAAAACTCGTAAAAGCTATCGAAAACATTGAGGTTGAACTAGAAGAACAGTTGAAAATTATGAGAGCTGAGGACAAGCTACTTGAAGCACAGCGACTTGAACAACGGACTCGTTATGATTTAGAAATGATGCGAGAAATGGGCTTTTGTTCAGGGATTGAAAACTACTCTCGTCATTTAACATTACGTGAACCTGGTGCAACTCCTTATACATTGCTTGATTACTTCCCAGATGATTTCTTGTTAGTAGTAGATGAAAGTCACGTAACGTTACCACAGGTTCGAGGTATGTTCAACGGTGACCAAGCTCGTAAAAAAGTGTTGGTCGATCACGGATTCCGTTTACCATCTGCTATGGATAATCGTCCTTTAACATTCCAAGAATTTGAAGGTCATATGAAACAAGCGATATTTGTATCTGCCACACCGGGACCATATGAGTTAGAACACACGCCGGAAATGGTCGAACAAATCATCCGTCCAACTGGGCTACTTGACCCAACGATTGAAGTTCGCCCAATCGAAGGACAAATTGATGATTTAATAGAAGAAATCCGTAAGCGAACAGAGAAGAATGAACGCGTACTAGTAACGACGCTTACGAAAAAAATGTCCGAAGATCTTTCGGCTTACCTAAAAGAAATTGGGGTAAAAGTAAACTATCTCCATTCAGAAATAAAAACGTTAGAACGAATTGAAATCATTCGTGAACTTCGAATGGGCGTGTACGATGTCTTAATAGGAATAAACTTATTAAGAGAAGGACTAGATATTCCAGAGGTATCACTTGTGACAATCTTAGATGCTGATAAAGAAGGATTTTTACGTTCTGAACGTTCACTCATTCAAACGATTGGACGTGCTGCACGTAACTCGAATGGTCATGTCATTATGTATGCGGATCGTATGACTGATTCGATGACCAAAGCGATTGGTGAAACAGAACGCCGACGCACGATACAGAAAGAATATAACGAAAAACATGGTAAAACACCGACTACTATTCAGAAAGAGATTCGCGATGTAATTCGTGCATCACACGACTCTGAAGAAACGGTGACATATATGGAAAAAGTAACAAAAGGAAAGAAACTCACAAAAGACGAGAAGGCAACGCTCTTGCTAACCCTCGAAAAAGAAATGAAAGATGCAGCAAAAGCATTAGATTTCGAGCGTGCAGCAGAATTGCGTGATACCATTTTGGAACTGAAAGTGGAAGGATGATTGAATTTGAAAAACCAGGAAATACGTATAGAAGGTGCTCGAGCACATAATTTAAAAAATCTATCTTTATCGATTCCACGTGATAAGCTCGTCGTTATGACGGGTTTATCAGGTTCCGGTAAATCATCTTTAGCATTCGATACGATATATGCAGAAGGTCAACGTCGTTATGTTGAATCACTTTCTGCTTATGCTAGACAGTTTTTAGGTCAAATGGACAAGCCGGAAGTTGACTCCATTGAGGGGTTATCGCCAGCCATCTCAATCGATCAAAAAACGACGAGCCGTAATCCGCGTTCAACAGTTGGGACAGTAACGGAAATTTATGATTATTTGCGACTATTGTATGCACGTGTAGGAAAACCGATATGTCCAAATCACGGGATTGAAATTACTTCCCAAACAATTGAACAAATGGTAGATCGCTTACTCGAGTTTCCAGAAAAAACACGCATGCAAATTCTAGCTCCCATTGTTTCGGGTCGTAAAGGAACACATGCCAAAATGCTGGAAGATGTTAAAAAGCAAGGTTATGTAAGGGTTCGTGTAAATGGTGATTTAATGGACTTAGACGATGACATTCAATTAGAGAAAAATAAAAAGCACGATATTGAAATTGTCATTGACCGAATTGTGATGAAAGAAGATATTGCTCCACGTCTTGCAGACTCTTTGGAATCGGCATTACGTTTAGCTGATGGACGAGTACTGATTGATGTAATGGAGCATGAAGAGATTTTATTTAGTGAACATCATGCATGCCCTATTTGTGGCTTCTCAATTGGGGAACTAGAACCACGTATGTTTTCATTTAACAGTCCTTTTGGTGCTTGTCCAGAATGTGATGGTTTAGGAACAAAACTCGAGGTGGATCCAGAATTAGTCATTCCTGATTGGTCCCTATCTCTTAAAAAGGGTGCCATTGCCCCTTGGGAACCAACGAGTTCACAATATTACCCACAATTATTAGAAGCAGTATGTAAGCATTATAAAATTGATATGTCTGTTCCAGTAGAAGAACTACCAAAAGAGCAAATGGATAAAATTTTATATGGTTCAGGGTCAGATAAAATTAGATTTAGATACGAGAATGATTTTGGACAAGTGCGAGACAACGCTATTCATTTTGAAGGAGTTATTCCAAATATTGAACGTCGATTTAAAGAGACGTCATCTGATTACATTCGTGATCAAATGGAAAAATACATGGCGCAACAAGATTGCCCAACATGTAAAGGTTATCGTTTAAAACCTGAAACATTAGCAGTGAAGGTTGATTCTATTCATATTGGGAAAGTCACAGAATTCTCGATAGAAGAAGCCGATAAATTCTTTGATCAATTGCGTTTATCGGAAAAAGATATGCAAATTGCCAAGATGATTTTACGTGAAATTCGAGAACGTTTAGGATTTTTAATTAATGTTGGGTTGGATTATTTAACATTAAGCCGTGCAGCTGGAACCTTATCTGGAGGAGAGGCTCAACGTATTCGATTAGCTACCCAAATCGGATCACGTCTTACAGGCGTACTATACATTTTGGATGAGCCATCCATCGGTTTGCATCAACGAGATAATGATCGCTTGATTGCTACATTAAAAAATATGAGGGATATCGGCAATACATTAATCGTTGTAGAACATGATGAAGATACAATGATGGCAGCCGATTATTTAATAGATGTTGGTCCTGGTGCTGGTGTGCATGGTGGAGAAATCGTGGCATCTGGAACTCCTGAGCAAGTAATGAAAAGTAAAAAATCTTTAACTGGCCAGTATTTGAGTGGAAAGAAATTCATTCCACTTCCAATTGAACGCAGAAAACCAGATGGACGCATGATTTCGATAAAAGGTGCAACTGAAAATAATTTAAAAAATGTTTCCGTTGATATTCCACTAGGGGTTTTCACATCCATAACAGGCGTTTCAGGATCAGGGAAAAGTACGTTAATAAATGAGATTTTACATAAATCTCTTGCCCAAAAACTGAACCGAGCCAAAGCGAAGCCTGGGCAACATAAAGAAATTACGGGTGTGGAAGCACTTGAAAAAGTAATCGATATCGATCAATCACCTATTGGTCGTACACCTAGATCAAATCCAGCGACCTATACAGGCGTGTTTGACGATATTCGTGATGTCTTTGCATCAACGAATGAAGCAAAAGTTAGAGGATATCTAAAAGGACGATTTAGCTTCAATGTAAAAGGCGGTCGTTGTGAAGCATGTCGCGGCGATGGAATCATTAAAATTGAAATGCATTTCTTACCGGATGTTTATGTACCATGTGAAATCTGTCATGGGAAACGCTATAATCGTGAAACACTAGAAGTTCGATATAAAGGTCAAAATATCGCAGAGATATTAAAAATGACGATAGAAGATGCAACGAAATTCTTTGAAAACATTCCAAAGATACAACGAAAACTACAAACGATTGTTGATGTTGGTCTTGGTTACATGGAATTAGGACAACCAGCAACGACTTTATCGGGCGGGGAAGCCCAACGAGTGAAACTTGCTTCTGAATTACACAAACGTTCGAATGGAAAGTCTTTTTATATTTTGGATGAGCCCACAACTGGTTTGCATGCCCATGACATTGCTCGTTTGCTGATTGTATTGCAAAGGCTTGTAGAAAATGGAGATACGGTGGTAGTCATTGAACATAATTTAGATGTGATTAAAACTTCTGATTATATTATTGACTTAGGACCTGAAGGCGGAGACAAAGGTGGAACGATTTTAGCGGTTGGGACACCGGAAGAAATTGCGAAAGTCAAAAAATCATATACGGGTCATTATTTAAAACCTGTACTTGAGCGCGAACGAAAACGAATGGATGTAGAATTAGAAAAAGCTTCTAAGAAGAAAACAAAAAAAGTTCCAGTAGAAGCAAAGTGAAACCTTTTACCAATTGATTCGTATGTATAAGGGAATAGAAAGGTATGCCTAAAAGCAACCTTAGAGGAGGCCAATAATATGCAAGAAGAACGTAAACGCATTTTAGACTTAGTTGAAAAAGGTTCGATTTCTGCTCAAGAAGCGTTAGTATTGCTAGAGGCTCTAGGAAATGAAACGGGTAATACGACTGGTCCTACTAAACAGGTGGAACAGCCGACTCATTCAAGTCACTCCAACAAAGAAACACATACGAAAAGTTCAACATCATCTCAAGCAGATGATTTCATGGAAGATATTAAACGGGATTTTTCACAATTTGGCGATCGATTCATGCAATTAATGCAATCAGCCGTTGGAAAGATGAAATCATTTGATTTCGATATGCCTTTTGGTGAGCCAATGGAATTTCACCACACCATCCACAAGGAAGAAGTGGATTTTAACAACATTTCAGCTGATTTAGCCAATGGTAAGTTAGAGATTTATCCATCACAAGACGGGAAGCTGCGAGCAGAATGTCACGTGAAAGTCTACAGATCTTCTTCTGAAGAAGAAGGGAAAAGGGAATTCCATGACAAGTTTGTTTTTGTGGTAGATCAACAAAAATTACGTATTATTAGTGATTTGAAAACGACTTCCGTAAATATTGTTCTCTATATACCAAAAGCAAAATACGATTCTATTTCAGTTCGATTGTTTAATGGTGCATTCAATGGGAAACACCTCGAAACGGACCGTTTAAAAGTGAAAACTGCGAACGGGAAGATTGAACTTAAGGATTGTTCAATCGAGGACGGAGAAATCCAAACAGCGAATGGAGCTATTCTTGTAAAAGATGCAAAAGGGAATAAAATCGATGCCGAAACAATTAATGGGCGTATTTATATCGATGGGCTTCTGAAAAATATTGAGGCGCAATCTGTAAATGGTCATGTGGCATTAACGACAAAAAATAAAGAAGCTACTAAAATTGAAGGTCTTGCAGTAGCAGGATCCGTAGAAATTTACGTTCCATCTTCCGTTGCTTTACAAGGTGAAGTATCATCGAACTTTGGCAAAATGGATGTTGCTTTGCCAGATGTAACGAGATTAAATGAACAAGACCATTTCTTACAAAAGAATATTCGTTTTACAAAAGACCTTGAAGGTTCATCTGCTCCTTTATACATCAAAGGTGAAGCGAAAACAGGTTCAATCTTAGTCCGCTACATTAGTTCTGAATAAACAAGTAAAAAACCCGAATCGATTTCGATTCGGGTTTTCCTTTTCCTAACATTGTTTAGTTCTTTCAATAAAACGTTGAATTCCATTTGAGATTCCATCAGCACATTGTTGCTGATACACAGAATCTTTCAATAACTTCATTTCTTGTTTATTCGTCATAAAACCGCATTCTACTAATACTGCAGGCATATTTGTTTCTCGCAAAACTGCGAAGTTTCCTTGTTTGATACCCCTATTTTTACGACCTGTTGACTTGATCACCTCTTGGTGAATCAACGTAGCAAAACTCCTCGTGACACTTCTCGCGTGTAACCATGTAAAGGTTTCAATCCCATTTACTTCATTCCATTGTTTACCAAATGCGTTTGCATGTATCGAAATGAATAAATCTGCTTTCATACGATTAGCTAAGGTGATCCGCTCATTCAAAGGAACATCTCGATTAATATCATGTGAAAAAATACATAGGACATTCTGGCTTTGCAAGTTCTTTTTAAGTCGCCTAGCGACTGCTTCATTGAACTCAAATTCTCTTAACTGACCGTCTGGTGAACGTTTACCAGGGGTGTGTGGTCCATGACCTGCATCAATAATAATTTTCAACATTTATCAACCCTCCTCTTTCCTATATAGAAAGGAATTCAAGAAAAGGGACAAGTTGAGGTTAAAATCATTTCATTTCTCGGTAGTCATGCTAAAATATGAAGCATGAAGAATGATTCGAAATTCGAAGAAAGCAGGTGATTTTTTGGTTCAAGTTTCCACCAAGGACGTCAAAGAAATGTTTGAATTAA
This sequence comes from Paenisporosarcina sp., assembly GCF_057785155.1. Taxonomy (NCBI): domain Bacteria; kingdom Bacillati; phylum Bacillota; class Bacilli; order Caryophanales; family Caryophanaceae; genus Paenisporosarcina; species Paenisporosarcina sp. The sequence continues at coordinate 122,000 of NZ_JBYNRN010000021.1, read as the reverse complement.
GTCTAGTCAGCGGACAGGAAGGCATTGGACGTCATATCTCAGTTAGTGATATTTCTAGACCTGGACTTGAGATGGCCGGTTATTTCACCCATTATCCTGCTAACCGTGTACAGTTATTAGGTAAAACGGAATTATCCTTTTTTGATATGCTCTTGCCTCATGAACGAATGGAGCGAATGAAAAAACTTTGTTCACCTGAAACACCTGCTATTATTATTTCACATGGCATGAACGTTCCAGAAGAGTTAAAAAAAGCAGCGAATGAGGAAAATGTACCCGTATTAACGACTAAAATGACGACCACACGCTTTTCAAGTTTACTGACTAATTTTCTTGAAAGTAAACTAGCTCCAACGACTGCTGTTCATGGCGTATTGGTCGATGTATATGGAGTAGGTGTATTAATCACAGGAAAGAGTGGCGTAGGTAAAAGTGAAACTGCGTTGGAATTAGTGAAACGTGGACATCGCTTAGTTGCAGATGATTGTGTAGAAATTAGACAAGAAGCTGAAAACACTCTTGTGGGAAGCGCACCAAAACTGATTGAACATTTACTCGAGATTCGTGGAGTAGGTATTATCGATATCATGACCTTATTTGGTGCAAGTGCCATTCGCAGCTTCAAACGTATTTCCCTCGTTATTGACTTAGAAATTTGGGATGCGAACAAGACGTATGATCGACTTGGGTTAGATGAAGAAAAAATGAAAATCATCGACACGGATTTGACCAAGTTCACCATTCCTGTTCGTCCAGGACGTAACTTAGCTGTTATTATTGAAGTAGCATCTATGAACCATCGTTTAAAACGAATGGGTGTAAATGCAGCAGAAGAGTTTTCAAATCGGTTAAACGATGTCATCAGTCAAAATGAGGACGCTTCTTATTAAAAAGAATAATAAGCTCTTTACTTAATATTAAATAATAAGTCTAGAGGATTTTAGATTTGTGGAAGCATGCGATTGGCTCGGTGATTTTGACTTTCTCGTTTTACTTTGACTTACATGATAAAAATTTTCAGGAACTTCTTATGTGAAATTGTTAGCTAATTGGATGTAGGAAAAAGTCACAGATTTACATGTGCAAAATTGTTTAAGGATAGTCGATTACTTTTGATATGGAGTAACACGGCGAAGACTCCAGCGGGATAAGCGAAGTGTCGAAATCCACTCGGACGATAAGTCCGAGTTAGTTCGGCGCAAGCCCGCGGAAAGCGCAGCTGTTTTGCGGAATATCAAGAAAAACGTTTAATTTTAAACTAAGTAGATTTTAAATGAAAAAGAAATCAACACTATCAATAAACAAAACTAACTAAATAGAGAGCTTTGGAAGGAGAACAACATGAATTTTTTACTAGGAGCAATTGATCCGATCGCCTTTTCGCTTGGACCAATTGATGTACGTTGGTACGGAGTTATAATCGCAACAGGTATCGTTATTGCCTTTTTAGTTGCACAAAAAGAGATGGTGAAACGTGGATTTCACCCTGATTTCTTAACAGATGTATTAATTTGGGCAGTTCCTTTAGCCATTTTAGGCGCAAGATTATACTATGTACTATTTAAATGGGAATTTTACGCTCAGAACCCAGGAAAGATTCTTCAAATTTGGGAAGGCGGCTTAGCCATACATGGTGCTTTAATCGTTTCATTTATTGTCGCCTATGTGTTTACAAAAAAGAGAGATGTATCATTCCTAAAGCTTGCCGACATGACTGCACCGAGTATTTTAATCGGGCAAACGGTTGGTCGTTGGGGTAACTTTATGAACCAAGAAGCACATGGTGGAGAAGTTTCAAGGTCATTTTTAGAGAATTTATTCTTACCTGACTGGATTATTAATCAAATGTATATTGATGGGACTTATTATCACCCAACTTTTTTATATGAATCATTGTGGAATTTTACGGGTGTAATGATCATGATTGCACTACGACGTGTTAACTTACTTCGTGGCGAAATGTTTTTATTTTATATCATGTGGTATTCCTTCGGACGTTTCTTTATTGAAGGAATGAGAACGGACAGTTTGTATTTAATCGGTGAGTTACGTACCGCGCAAGTGGTATCCATTATCGCTTTTGCTGTGGCGTTAATCATCGTGATTTATAGAAGAGTAATGGTGAAAAATGCAGCACGCTATAAAGATGCTTAAAGAGTGAGGATGTTCATTCATGTCAACTATTAAAAAGGGATTATTGGTAGGTTTTCAAACAACATGGACACTTAGCAAAATTATATTTCCTATCACTTTAATTCTGGTAATCTTGCAATACACACCAATTCTTCCGTGGGTTATTAATCTCGTTTCGCCCATTATGAGTGTGTTTGGATTAAGAGGAGAAGCAGCGATTCCATTAGTTTTAGGTAACTTCCTAAATCTGTACGCTGGAATTGCTGGTATTTTATCACTTGAATTAACCGTTAAAGAAGTTTTTATATTAGCAGTGATGCTTTCTTTTTCACATAATTTATTTATTGAAACGGCCGTAGCATTAAAAGTTGGTGTGAAATTGTGGGTCGTATTGTTAGTACGTTTAGGTCTAGCCTCAATCTCAGCGATTGTTATCAACCTAGTTTGGTCAGGTGGTTCTGAAGTTGCTACATACGGAATGGCCCCCAAAGTAGTAGCAGTACCGGATGGATGGGCTGAAATAATATTACTAGGATTGCAGAAAGCAAGCTTCGGCGTTGTACAACTAGCTTTGGTCGTGATTCCACTTATGGTGATTATTCAATACTTGAAAGACCGAAACTATTTACAACGTTTCTCAGAAAAACTAATACCATTAACGAAAGTATTAGGAATTGCACCAAATGCTTCGATGACACTTGTGTCAGGGTTGGTCATCGGTCTAGCTTTTGGCGCAGGTGTTATGATTCAAGCAGTTAGAGAAGATGGGGTCAGTAAGAAAGACGCCACACTTGTTTTTATCTTTTTAGTCGCCTGTCATGCCATAGTTGAGGATACGCTTATATTTATTCCTCTCGGTATTCCGATTTTGCCTTTATTTTTCTTAAGACTTTTCACTGCCTTTGTATTAACCATTGTGGTAGCAACGGTTTGGAGACGAGCGGAACAAACTAAACAAAAGGAAGTGTTTAACTCATGAATAAACAACCGATAACGACACTTCTTTTCGATTTTGATGGAACCTTATTAGATACGAACGATTTGATTATTCAAACCTTTTTAAGTGTTTTAGGAAATCGATACCCTGGACGATTTACAAAAGAAGATTGTCTGCATTTTATTGGACCTTCTTTAAAACAAACATTTGACTCTATTGATGAGACGTTAACGGATGAATTAATCCAAGAATATCGTGCCTTAAATATAGAAATGCATGACGATCTTGTGGTGGAGTATGATGGGGTAGCAGAGACACTTAGACTATTAAAAGCACGAGGTATTAAACTGGCGATTGTCTCCACTAAAAAGAAAGATATTATTATGCGTGGTTTAAAATGGATGGGAATTGAAGATGTATTTGAAGTGGTGATTGGATTAGATGATGTGGTGAATCCAAAACCGGATCCTGAACCCATTCTTCTTGCTTTGTCACGGTTAAATGCTTCAAAAGATGAAGCGATAATGATTGGTGATAACTATCATGATATCGAAGGTGGGCAAAATGCTGGTGTTCGAACAGCAGGTGTTGCATGGACAGCTAAAGGTGAGGAATATTTAGCTTCATTTAATCCAACCTACATGTTACAGCACATTTCTGATTTACTACAAATGGTTGAAGGACAGAAGGTATGAGAAGAACGGATCGGTTTCCTGTAAAAGGAGCAAATTCATTATGGCATATTTATCAGACAGTGCCATTTTTAAAGGTCATGAAAAACTTCATTGTTATTCAACTGGGACGATACAGTCCTTCACTTCCATTCAAAAATTGGCTTTATCGCACATTTTTAAAAATGAAGGTGGGGGATCAAACCTCCTTTGCGCTTATGGTTATGCCCGATGTGATGTTCCCCGAGCGTATATCAATAGGGAAGAATTCAATAATTGGTTATAATACAACCATATTGGCACATGAATATCTTATTGATGAATATAGAATTGGCGATGTGGTCATTGGTGATCGGGTATTAATTGGTGCTAATTCGACCATATTACCAGGAGTGCATATCGGCAATGATGCCATCGTTTCTGCAGCAACACTCGTTCACCAAGACGTACCTGCAGGAAGTTTTGTGGGTGGCAATCCAATGAAGATCATTTATACCGCTGAAGAAATGCTGAAGCGAAATCACATACAACTAGAAAAGACTTTATGAAGAGAATTTACTCACTTCATAAGGTCTTTTTTTACAACCGATAGGGTATACGAATTAGATAGCATTCTAAATTAAAAACTTAGCTTGTATCAGTTTAGATGTAAGAAACGATAATTAATTGACTGTGACCCATGTATACGATAAAATAGTTTTTATTTCAGTGTAGTAGTATGCTAGTGTGATAAAGTAAATTATCCTTATTTTAGGAAGTGAGTACATTCATGACACCAATACGAAAATTCGAAAAACCACTTGGAATGAGAGATTCATTCCCTTTAATAAATGAACAAAAAGAAAGAGTACGTGATATAGGAAGAACCTTTTTCCAATCAAGAGGTTTTGATTTTATCAAAACACCAACAGTTGAATATTACGAAACAATTGGAAAGGCGTCAGCAATTGGAGATTCATCGCTATTTAAGTTAGTGGATCGACAAGGAGAAACATTGGTCCTGCGACCAGATATGACAACTCCAATTGTGAGAGTCGCGACATCAAAATTACTAAGAGAGCAGATTCCGTTACGACTCGCTTACTTTGCTAACGTCTTTCGCGCGCAAGAGCATGAGGGGGGCAGACCGGCTGAATTTGAACAGATGGGTGTAGAGCTCATTGGTGATTCATCGGTTTATGCAGATGCTGAAATGATTTTGACAGCTGCAGACTTTGTCAATGAGCTAGGGATTCAAAATTACCGTTTAACGGTAGGACACGCGGGCTTATTGCATTCCATTTTAACGGAACTCACGCATTCAGAAGAACAAGTGAAAGAGTTACGCGATTTACTTGTGAATAAAAATCTAGTCGGATTTGAAGAACATATAAACAAATATGATTTAACCGAAGAAGCGAAAGAATACTTTTTCGAATTTCTGACACAAGCGTCGAATATGCAATCGATTGAACAGCTCCGTCCTTATATAGATGAAGCCAATCTTAATCAAGTCGGAATGTTTACGTATTTAAATGAATTATCATTGTTACTCGAGCAAGCCGGACTTTCTGACAAAGTGACCTATGATTTAACGTTAACAAGTGAAATGAGCTATTATTCGGGCATGCTTTTTGAAGTGTTTGCGAGTGGATCTGGTTTTGCGATAGGTAACGGGGGACGCTACGACGGTTTATTGAAAGAATTCAATTCACCTGTTGGTGCCACAGGATTTGGCTTGCGTGTCGACCGCTTACTCGAAGTGTTGATTCCGACAAAAAATACAACCATACATGCACTCATTTTCTTTGACAAGCGTCATTATCTAGAGGCGATTCAAAAAGCAAAAGCATTGAGAGATGAAGGCATTCGGACAACCCTTCAGTTTGTTGAAAGCGTAGAAGATAAACAAGCACTTCAAGAACATTTCAGCCAAATCATATGGCTGGTAGAAGGAGATAACCCTAATGAGTGAATTAACCATTGCCATGCCAAAAGGTCGGATTTTTGAAGAAGCATATGTTCTGCTCCAAAAAGCAGGGTTTCAACTTCCTGACGATTTAGAAGAATCTAGAAAATTAATAGTTGAGGCTCCTGGGGAAAATATCCGATTTATATTAGCAAAACCGATGGATGTTCCGATTTATGTAGAACATGGGGTTGCAGATATAGGAATTGCGGGTAAAGATGTATTACTTGAACAAAAACGTATTGTACATGAACTCTTGGATTTGAAAATTAGTCAGTGTTATATAGCAACTGCCGGTCTTCCAAACACAACAATGAACGAAATTGCGCCACGTGTAGCAACCAAGTATCCAGAGATTGCTTCTGCTTTTTATAAAGAAAAAGGGGAGCAAGTTGAAATCATTGGGTTAAATGGTTCGATTGAATTAGCACCAATGATCGGGTTAGCTGATCGTATTGTCGATATCGTATCAACAGGTCGTACGTTAAAAGAAAATGGTCTTGTTGAATATGAACATATCGTCGATGTCACATCGAGACTTATTGCTAATCCAGTGAGTTATCGTTTAAAAAGTGAGCGTATTCGAGATATGGTGAAACGGTTAAAAGAGTCAATGAAGTAGGGAGTGGAAGAAATGAAAATCGTTTCATTAACAAAAAATATTTCTTTGAGACGGCCTTTAGAGATGGGTAACATGGAGCAACTAAAAACCGTCAAAGGTGTATTGGCTGATGTTCAAAGTCGAGGAGACGAGGCAATAGCTGAATACAGTGAGAAGTGGGATGGTGTGAAACTAGAGAAATTCCGTGTCTCACAAGATGAAATAAAGAATGCCAAAGAGCATTTTGATGCTGTTTTACTAAATGATTTAACAGAAGCTGCAGCTAATATTCGTCATTTCCATGAACAACAAAAGCGTTCATCTTATGAAGTGGATGTAAGTCACGGTTCTTTTATTGGTCAACGCATTAATCCTTTAGATGCCGTGGGCTTGTATGTTCCTGGTGGTTCAGCCGCGTATCCTTCGTCCGTCTTAATGAATGTTATACCTGCTCAAGTAGCTGGAGTGAAACGAATTGTCATTGTCTCTCCTCCGAACAACCAAGGTATTTTACCTGATGCTGTTTTAGTAGCGGCATCTATTCTTGGGATAGATGAGATTTACAAAATCGGTGGAGCGCAAGCCATTGCAGCGCTTGCTTATGGAACAGAAACCATCAAGCCTGTAGATAAAATAACGGGTCCAGGAAATGTGTATGTGGCTCTTGCAAAGCGTGAAGTGTTTGGTGAAGTGGCAATCGATATGATTGCTGGACCAAGTGAAATAGCGATCATTGCGGATGAAACAGCTTACGCTGATGAAGTAGCAGCTGACTTATTATCTCAAGCGGAACACGATCCGATGGCCTGTCCTATTTTACTTACCACGAGTGAATTTTTCGCTTCAGAAGTTGCACAAGAAGTTGAAAGACAGTTAAGGACATTACCGCGTGAAGATATTGCGCGCGCATCTATCGAGAATTTCGGATGTATCTATATTGCCGAGTCCATGTCGCAAATTGTGGAAGCAGTCAATCAGTTAGCTCCTGAACATTTAGAAATCATGGCGACTGAACCGCATGATGTCGCAGTTCGAATCCGTCATGCTGGTGCTATTTTTATTGGCCGATATAGCTCAGAACCAATTGGCGATTACTTTGCGGGAACGAATCATGTGTTGCCGACAAATAGTACGGCTCGATTTTCGAGTCCGTTATCGGTTGACGATTTCATTAAAAAAACAAGCATTATTTACTATACAAAAGAGACCTGGCAACAACATGTGGACAAAATTGCGAGACTAGCAAGAATGGAAGGTTTAGAAGCACATGCGAGAGCCGTCGAGTCTAGAAGATGGGAAAAAGGAGTGGATCAATCATGACGAGAGAAGCAACCATAAATCGAAAAACAAATGAAACTCAAGTGAAAGTTTCACTAAACTTAGATGGTGAAGGACAAGCGGAAATTGACACTGGCGTTCCTTTCATGGATCATATGCTAGATCTTTTTGTAAAACACGGGTTATTTAACGCGACGATTGAAGCCTCAGGGGATACGCATATTGATGATCATCATACAACAGAGGATATCGGAATCGTGTTGGGTCAAGTGATGAAAGAAGCTTTAGGAGATAAAAAGGGAATACGCCGTTATGGTAACGCATTTGTGCCGATGGATGATGCTTTAGCACAAGTCGTAATTGATTGTTCCAATCGTCCACATTTAGAATTTCGTGCTACTTTCCCAATGCAAAAGGTAGGTAATTTTGATACTGAATTAGTTCATGAATTTTTATGGAAGTTTGCACTTGAAGCTCGTATGAATGTTCACGTTATCGTTCACTATGGTCATAATACACATCACATGATTGAAGCAATCTTCAAAGCGCTTGCAAGAGCACTTGATGAAGCGGTGACAATTGACGAGAGAGTGAAAGGCGTTCCATCTACAAAAGGGTTATTAACATGAAGATTGGTGTAATCGATTATGGAATGGGCAATTTATATAGTGTCGAACAAGCCTTATTGCGTCTAGGTTGTGACGTTACGATTACGTCTGAACGAGATGCGTTAGATCAAATGGACGGTTATTTACTGCCAGGTGTTGGCGCTTTTCCAGATGCCATGCAGAGATTAAATGAACTTGGCTTAGCGGATTACATCAAAGGATTAGCAACGGTAAATAAACCATTGTTAGGCATTTGTTTAGGAATGCAACTGTTGTATGAACAGAGTAATGAAAATGGGACTACCAAAGGGTTAAACCTTTTAAAGGGCGAGATTAAAAGGTTTGATAAATTAGACTCTCAGCAAAAAAAAGTTCGGATTCCTCATATGGGATGGAATCCGTTGTCCTTTGTCCACCAGCCCGATTGGTTGCATGACTTAGCAAAAGAAGAGTCCACTCATGTGTATTTTGTCCACTCGTATTTAGCGCAAAATACGAAGCAAAGCGAAGTGCTGGCAAGTGCGACTTACGCGGGACAGTTTGTTCCAGGACTTGTGCAAAAAGATGCCATTATGGGTATGCAATTCCATCCAGAGAAATCCGGACCATTCGGTAAATATTTACTTACAGAGTGGGTTCGATACGTAAAGGAAAGGAGTGCTTCAAAATGAGTGCACTTGAACTATATCCTGCAATCGATATGCGCGGCGGAAAATGCGTGCGTTTATATAAAGGTGATTACAATCAAGAAACGATTTATGCAGATTCACCATTTGAGATGGCTAAAACATTCGCAAGTCAAGGTGCAAAGTGGATTCATATGGTCGATTTAGATGGTGCAAGAGATGGCAAACGAATCCATGATGAAGATGTGATACGAGCTGCCACAGAGTTAGGTGTAAATGTGCAAATTGGTGGAGGTATACGCTCTGAAGATGATGTGAAACATTACCTTGACCGAGGTGTAGCACGAGTTATCATTGGAAGTCTTGCGATACAACAACCTGAATTAGCGGCATCTCTTATTGAAAAATTTGGTCCAGACAAAATTGTCATAGGGATTGATGCTAAAGATGGGATGGTCGCAACTCACGGTTGGATTGAAACTTCTTCTAAGTCTGCGATTGAAGTAGGTCAGTATTTTGCTGAACGTGGTGCAAAAACGTTTATTTTTACGGATATTGCAACGGACGGTACATTAATGGGGCCTAATCTATTAGCGAATGAACTTCTTGCTGAAGCAACAGGTGCTGAAGTGATTGTTTCGGGTGGAATTAGCTCACTTGCTGACGTGAAGGCAGTTGCTCATGTTTCGAAAGGTTCTACGATTAATGGTGTAATTATCGGAAAAGCCATTTATGAAAATCGCTTTACTTTGTCTGAGGCATTAGCAGAGGTGTCAACATGTTAACGAAACGTATCATTCCTTGTTTAGATGTCAAAGAAGGTCGCGTCGTTAAAGGCATACAATTCGTTTCACTCCGTGACGCGGGAGATCCAGTTGAGTTAGCTAAGTTTTATGATGAACAAGGCGCAGACGAACTGGTTTTTTTAGATATTTCAGCTTCTCATGAAGGAAAAGAAACGATGATTGATGTTGTTAGACAAACCGCAAAAGAACTAGCGATTCCTTTTACAGTTGGTGGGGGTATTCGCACCTTAGAAGACATGAAAAACATGCTTCGTGCAGGGGCGGACAAAGTATCTGTGAACACCTCAGCGATTGAACGTCCTGAACTAATTTCTGAAGGTGCAGCATTCTTTGGGTCGCAATGCATCGTAGTTGCGATTGATGCCAAATGGTCTGACGAGGATGACACCTGGATGGTTTATACACATGGAGGACGCAAGAGAACGGAACTCACGGCAGTGGGCTGGGCGCAAGAAGCGACTCGTTTAGGTGCGGGAGAGATTTTATTAACTTCAATGAATCAAGATGGTGAGAAAAAAGGCTTTGACTTAGCTTTGACGAAAGCTGTACGGGAAGCGGTTTCTGTTCCTGTTATTGCTAGTGGGGGAGCGGGTAACGCAGCGCATTTTTATGATGTATTTACTGAGGTTGATGTTGACGCTGCTCTAGCGGCTTCTATTTTTCATTATAAAGAAACGAGTGTTCAAGAAGTGAAAAGCTTTTTAAAAGAGAAAGGTGTGTCTGTTAGATGACTGAATTCAACATGCAATCGATACAATTTAACGAGCAAGGACTTGTTCCAGTAGTCGTTCAACATGCACAAACAAAAGAAGTCTTAACTGTTGCTTATATGAACCAAGAGTCCTTAGAAAAAACGATTGCTACAAAGGAAACGTGGTTTTATAGCCGTTCCCGAAAAGAGTTATGGAACAAAGGAGCGACTAGTGGGAATAAACAGCAAGTCATTTCTATTCGCACAGATTGTGATCAAGATGCATTAGTTGTAGAGGTGATACCTAATGGACCGGCATGTCATACGGGAGAAACAACTTGTTTCCATAAAGATGTCTTAACACCAAATGAAAAAGTAGGAAGCTTTGGCATTCTAGCGGATTTAGTTAATGTGATTCAAGAACGTGAAAAAACAATGCCTGAAGGTGCATATACGACTTATTTGTTTGAAAAAGGTGTTGATAAAATCGGGAAGAAAATAGGGGAAGAAGCAACTGAAGTGGTGATTGCAGCTAAAAATAGAGATGCGCAAGAATTGCAATGGGAAGCCGCGGATTTGCTTTATCACTTATTAGTTTTACTTCAAGAACAAAAAGTAGATTTGTATGAAGTGCTGGAAGTTTTACAAAAACGCCATGAGAGTAAATAATTGTCTAATGTGCTATAATAGCAAGATACTGAAAAGGGACTGCAAAAGTTCCTTTTCATTTTTTCGGAGGCATTTATTTGGAGAACAAGCGTAAAAAACCTATAAAAGAAAATGTAGTGTCGTTTATTCCTACTGGCGAGTACTACTATCAAAAAGCGCTTCAAGCTCTCAATCGTGAGCAGTTTGACAAGGCGCATAAATATTTGAAAAGAGCAGCGGAACTCAGTCCTGATGATCCGCTTATTTTGATGCAATTTGCGATAGTTGAAATGGAACTGGAAAATTACGACCTAGCTTTAGAGCTGCTTCAAAGTGCTCATAGTTTAGATCCTAATGAAACAGAAATTATTTTCTTCTTAGCAGAAGTGTATGCTCATTTAGGCTTAATTGTTGAGGCTCGAAAATATGCTACTAAGTATACAGAGATGGATGTAAGTGGCGTATATGCTGAAGAAGCAATGGAAATCATTGATTTTGCAGAACAAGAAGATTGGCCTCTTTTTGAAGACGATTCGATTGATAGTGATAACCTTTATATACAAGAAAAAGCTAGAAAAATGATGGAGCAAGGTAATTTTGACCAAGCGGTAGAAGTACTTGAAAAACTCATTGAAGAAAATCCGGAGTTTTGGGCAGCATATAATAATTTAGCGCTAGCTTATTTTTACATTGGTGAAGTCGATCAAGCAAAAGCTTTATTGCACCAAGTATTAGAAGAAAACACAGGGAATTTACATGCGTTATGTAATTTAACCGTGGTTCACTATTATGAAAAAGATGAAGAAGAATTGAATCATTTACTTGCGATGCTAAGTAAAATACAACCGTATTTAATTGAACATCGTTATAAGCTCGGGGCAACTTTCGCTTTAGTGGGTCGTTACGAAGATGCTTTTAAATGGTTGCGTTCTTTGCAGAAAAAAGGCTACGAGGGTGATCCCGGGTTTTATTTTTGGTTGTCTCACTCTGCCTATTTTTCAGGGCACGAAGAGATTGCACGACAAACGTGGAAACTTCTAACTCAAATAGATCCAGATAAAGAAGGATTAGAGCCGTGGTCAGGTCAAAAAGATGGAGATTCTCAAACTGGCATGGAACACAATCGAGATTTCATTGTTGAAAAGCTTGAAAATGCTTATCGCAGTGAGCGGATGTTCGGTCTTTTTCTTCTTGGTAAAACATCGCATAAGCAAGAAATTTTGTCCCATCCTGAGTGGATTCGAGTTGAATCTTATTCTTCTATGGAAAAATGGTTACTGGCACATTCATTAGGTCATTCATTTGATAGCAAAAATGATAGTGAGCGTTCGTTTTTACGTGCGGTTGAAGCGACTGAATACATTTACAATAAATATCAGCCTGTTTCAATTGCAGGTTCATTTTTATTCCAAATGTGGTTCGTTTTAATGGAGCGTGCGATTGATAAAGAATATTCTTTTAAAAATCCAAATGCTTTAGCTGCTGCCGCGGATTATATGTTCCAGTCGTCTAGAGGACAAGGAATTACGAAAAAAGCTGTCGCTGCAAATTATGATATTACATCTGCCACATTAACCAAATATGTAAATGAACTGATTCAGTTTTTACCATTGTTTGATTCGTAAGCAAATAAGTTGAACGAAGGAATCGTTTTATATACGATTTGTTTAAGACCGATTGTTTTAGGAGGATTTTTAAATGACTGAAGAAAAAATTTATGATGTTGTCATTATTGGTGCAGGTCCGGCTGGTATGACAGCTGCTGTTTATACATCTCGTGGTAGTTTATCAACTCTAATGATTGAACGAGGAATTCCAGGCGGCCAAATGGCCAATACGGAAGAAGTAGAAAACTATCCTGGGTTTGAACATATTTTAGGACCTGAGCTTTCTACAAAAATGTTCGACCATGCAAAAAAATTCGGAGCTGAATATGCTTACGGTGATGTGCAAGCAATCATTGATGGCGAAGCTTATAAAACAATTAAAGCTGGCGGGAAAGAGTATAAAGCCCGCTCGATTATTATTACTACTGGCGCAGAATACAAAAAAATGGGCGTTCCAGGCGAAAAAGAACTGGGCGGACGTGGTGTAAGTTATTGTGCAGTATGTGATGGTGCGTTTTTCAGAAACAAAGAATTAGTCGTTGTAGGCGGCGGAGACTCTGCTGTTGAAGAAGGCGTATATTTAACACGTTTTGCTAGCAAAGTTACGATTGTTCATCGTAGAGATGAGTTAAGAGCACAAAAGATTCTTCAAGAACGTGCTTTTGCCAACGATAAAATCGAATTCATTTGGAATTCGACTGTAAAAGAAATCAATGATGAAAATGGGAAAGTCGGCGGTGTAACTTTAAAATCTACTGTCGATGAAACTGAAACGGAATTCAAAGCGGATGGTGTATTCATTTACATCGGAATGCTTCCTTTAACAAAGCCGTTTGCTGATTTGGGCATTTTAAATGAAGCCGGTTATATTTTAACGAATGATCAAATGGAAACTTCGATCCCTGGTATTTTTGCAGCTGGAGACGTTCGTGAAAAAACATTACGTCAAATTGTCACTGCAACAGGAGACGGAAGCGTTGCTGCACAAGCCGCGCAACACTATATCGAAGAATTGCATGAAAAATTAAGTAAAGACGCTTAATTTAATCATTCCTTAATGCTTCTGTAATACCGTTGCAACAATAAAAGTGTATAGTCAAGATAGTAAATTGACCCCCTTTTTTAATAGCAACATTTTGACAGGCTGTTTCTCGATGAAAATCGAAGAAGCAGCCTCTTTTTTGCCTGTTAAAGACGTCATCTTTCGAGTAGGTTTTGGACTGGCTGTTTCTACAAGTAAACTTGCCGGTGAGATGTGTTTTTGAGATAAACCATCACCTTTGTGTGATAAATCTTTAGATAGACCGATAAACCTTCCAGACGGTGCGATAAACTTCTCAGAGTGACCGATGAATCATTCTTGGTAATAAATCCAAGTCAACTCAGTAATGATATGTCCGTTTCCGAACAGAAGCGAAGCGTAAACAATAGAATTCAAAACTTAGACCATTATTCGCGTAGATATATCTTTAGGTCTTTCCCCGTAACGTCATCTTTTTTACTTAATCCGTACTATTTAACTTAGCTTCATATTTGTAGGAAATCCTTATCCAAGGACTTTACATATTGTAAAATTGATTTTTTGATATAAGTCCAATTAAAGTTGTATAATAGAATGAGTGAGTCTAGTTGGATTTGGAGTGTAAAATGTGCAACGAATAGCGAATTTAATCGTCCTAAAAGATAATCAAGTTTTATTATTAAAAAAGCCTCGTAGAGATTGGTATGTAGCGCCGGGTGGCAAAATGGAACAAGGTGAATCCATTTACTTGGCAGCAATTCGAGAATTCGAGGAAGAAACCAATGCTCAACCTCATCAGCCTCATTTAAAAGGAATCTATACAATGATTATCCAAGAACAAGATGAAGTAATCGATGAGTGGATGTTGTTTACATTTGTTTCTCATGGTTTAGAAGGCACTCCTTATGAAACCACTAAGGAAGGCATACTTGAGTGGCATCCAGTCGAGAGTTTAGCTCATCTGCCAATGGCAGAAGGCGATCGAACAAATCTCCAATTTGCTGTAACGCAACAAGGAATTCAATATGGTACATTTGTCTATACGCCAGAATTTGAATTGTTAGATGAAAACATTCAGGCATCAAGTGAAGGGGAGTATCAATAATGGAAAAGAGCCAAACTCAAGATTCGGAATTGGTTATCATCACTGGCATGTCTGGAGCAGGAAAAACAGTTGCCATTCAAAGTTTCGAAGATTTAGGCTTTTTTTGTATCGATAATTTGCCTCCAGCTCTTCTAACAACTTTTTTAAAGTTGATGAAGGACTCTGGAAAAGATATGAACCGAATTGCCGCAGTAATGGATATGCGTGGTGGCGATTTATTTGATTCATTAATAGGTGCACTAGATGATATGGGGAAAACGGACCTAGTTACTCCTAAAATTTTATTTTTAGAAGCAAATAACGAGACGTTGGTACGTCGATATAAAGAAACAAGACGTTCTCACCCTTTAGCTCCGGCTGGATTGCCTCTTGAAGGAATAGCGAAAGAGCGGTTGCTACTGTCTGAATTAAAAGGCCGTGCGCAATTTATATACAATACTTCTGATTTAAAACCGAAAGAATTAAGAGAAAAAATTCAAGAAGAATTCTCATCAAAAGACAACTCTACATTTACTGTAAATGTGATGTCATTTGGATTTAAACATGGAATGCCAATTGATGCGGATTTAGTATTTGATGTTCGTTTTTTACCAAATCCTTATTATATAGAAGAGCTCCGTCCTAAAACTGGATTGGATGCGGATGTGTCTGGATATGTTTTAAAATGGCCTGATACGCAGTTGTTAATTGAAAAATTAGCGGACTTGTTTTTATTCATGATTCCTCAATACAAACGTGAAGGTAAGAGACAACTGGTGATCGCTTTTGGATGCACCGGGGGACAACATCGTTCAGTCACTTTAGCAGAACATTTTGCGGGTCTTTTCCAAAAAGACTACCAAACTGTTATTACTCATCGGGATATTAAGCATAGAAAGGGTTGATGGAATGGCACGTTCCAAACGCCGGAAACGGATTGTGATTATCGGTGGTGGGACGGGTCTTTCCACGTTATTACGAGGATTGAAAAAATTCCCCGTAGACTTAACTGCCATCGTAACTGTCGCAGATGACGGAGGTAGTTCAGGCAGGCTACGTGATGATTATGACATTCCTCCACCTGGAGATATACGTAAAGTAATGGCTGCACTTTCTGATGTAGAACCTTTAGTAGAAGAAATGTTCCAGTACCGTTTTAGTTCTTCAAATGATTTAGGTGGACATTCGCTTGGAAATTTAATGTTAACGGCTTTAACGGATATTACAGGTGATTTCTCACATGCGATTCGAGAAATGAGTCGAGTATTAAATGTGAATGGAACTGTTCTTCCAGCCGCAAACCAGCGAATCACCTTACATGCGGAATTAGAGGACGGGACAATTGTTACGGGAGAATCTAAAATCCCCACATATAATCAACGCATTCATCGCGTGTTTTTATCTCCAAATGATGTGAAACCGCTTCCTGATACAATCCGAGCGATTGAAAGGGCGGATTTACTAATTTTTGGACCTGGAAGTCTTTATACGAGTATTTTGCCAAACCTAATGGTTGAAGGAATTCGCGAAGCGATCTTAGCTTCCAAAGTACCGAATGTATACATTTGCAATTTAATGACACAAGCTGGAGAAACACATAATTACTCTGCAGCCGACCATGTCCGTGCATTAATGTATCATATGGGAGCGCCATTTATTGATACGATCTTATTGAATACGGATGAAGTTCCACAGTCTGTGCAACGTGTATATGAACAAGAACAATCAAAACCCGTAAGTTATGACGAAACTCGTTTAACACAAATGGGTATAAACGTAGTTAAAAAAGATATAGCAACAATTAGAGAAGGTGCGATTCGTCATGAAGCAACGAAAGTAGCAGAATGGCTCGTACAATATGCGGAAGAAAATGAAAGTATGCGAAATCAGCAAACCTAACATCTTCCTTCCGAAAGGGGGAGTTCCCATGTCATTTGCGTCAGAAACAAAAAAAGAATTAACTCAAGCAGCATCTACCCCTTGTTGTTCAAAGGCGGAGTTATCTGCACTAATACGTATGAACGGTTCCCTTTCCTTTGCCAATAGAGCTTTAAGTCTAGATGTGCAAACTGAAAACGCAGCGATCGCGCGAAGACTCTATACACTGATGAAAGAATTGTATCCATATCAGGTGGAATTGCTGGTTCGTAAAAAAATGCGCTTAAAAAAGAATAACGTGTACATTTGCCGTGTTCGTGACGGTGCGAAGGCTTTGCTGGAAGATTTGAAAATTATTTCTGATGACTTTCAGTTCAATCATACGATTTCAAAAGAGTTAGTGAAAAAGAAATGTTGTAAACGTGCTTATTTAAGAGGTGCGTTTTTAGCTGGAGGATCTGTTAATAATCCCGAAACATCAGCTTATCACTTAGAAATTTACTCTTCTTATAAAGATCACAGCGAAGCATTAGTTGCTCTAATGAATGGATTTGGACTAAATGCCAAAACGATTGAACGCAAAAAAGGGTTTGTCACGTATTTAAAAGAAGCAGAAAAAATTTCTGACTTTTTAAGTATAACGGGTGCACATATGGCTTTATTGAAATTTGAAGATGTCCGTATCTTACGGGATATGAGAAATAGTGTTAACCGACTTGTTAATTGTGAAACGGCTAATTTGAATAAAACCATTAGTGCTGCTATTCGACAAGTAGACAATATACGATTTATTGATAATGTCATGGGAATTGATCAATTACCGGAGAAATTACGTGAAATCGCTCGTTTACGAGTTGAATATCAAGATGTGACGTTGAAAGAATTAGGCGAGATGGTTTCCACAGGCACCGTTAGTAAGTCGGGAATAAATCATAGATTGCGAAAGCTTGATGAGATTGCAGATGCACTTAGAAGTGGGACAAGTTTAGATAAAGTGAAATGATAGTTGTCTGAAACACATACATCAGCTAACATAGTAACAATATACGTACGGATTTTTGCTAAGGGGGGAATTTAGAGAATGTTGGATCGACAAGTTGAGGTAACTTTAAAATCAGGACTACAAGCAAGGCAAGCTGCTCTTTTTGTTCAAGAAGCAAACCGCTATCAAGCGGATGTTTATTTACAAAAAGATGATAAAAAAGTAAATGCTAAAAGTATTATGGGGATTATGAGCTTAGCGATAAGCAAAGGCTCCCAAGTTGTCATTAGTGCGGATGGTTCTGATGAGGAACAAGCTGTATCTGGATTAATTGCGATGATTCAAAAAGAAGATTGAACACACTGAGGAATACATTTGCATAGGTTAAGATAGAAAAAACAGCTTTCACCATTTAAGGTGAAAGCTGAATTTTTCTTCTGACAACGCCCTCGGCGAGGATCGAACTCACATTTTAAGCTTCGGAGGCTTACGTGCTATCCATTGCACCACGAGGGCAAGCGACTTTTCTATTATACAAATTAGCTATCAACAATTCAACTAGACATTTGAGAACGTTATATTTGACCATCCTTGACCATATTGTATATGATAAGGATATAGCTGAGAGGCAATCGTCATCTCAGGATATTAGAAAAAGAATTTACGTTTGAAGGAGGCAATTTCAATGAACTTAATTCCTACAGTTATTGAACAAACTAGTCGTGGAGAGCGTGCTTATGACATTTATTCACGTCTATTAAAAGACCGTGTCATTATGCTTGGAAGTGGAATAGATGACAATGTATCTAATGCCATCGTAGCTCAATTATTATTCTTGGAAGCAGAAGATCCAGAAAAAGACATTTCCATTTACATCAATAGCCCTGGTGGTAGTATCACAGCAGGTATGGCAATTTACGACGTTATGCAATTTATCAAACCAGACGTACAAACCGTTTGTATTGGTATGGCTGCATCAATGGGTGCATTCTTACTTGCAGCTGGAACAAAAGGTAAGCGATATACATTACCAAATGCAGAAGTAATGATTCACCAACCACTTGGTGGAGCACAAGGGCAAGCAACTGAAATTGAAATTGCTGCTAAACGCATTTTGTTCCTTCGTGAAAAGTTAAATGGTATTTTATCAGAACGTACAGGTCAACCAATTGAAGTAATCGCGAAAGATACAGACCGTGATAACTTTATGACGGCTGAACGTGCGAAAGAATATGGTTTAGTAGACCATATTATTACACGTAGTGATTTGAAAAAATAATTTCCAAAGGGGCTGTCTAAAAGTCATTTATTGACTTATAGATGGTCCCTTTTCCTATTTTGCAATTTCCGTTTCAGACGGACGCGTTCCGCGGGCATGACTTCAGTCTCCTCGTCACTTCGCTCCTCCGGGGCCTTCAGTTCATGCTATTCCCGCTGGAGTCGCCGTCTTCCACTCCAATTCATTACCTAATTAAGAACGAGGTTTTTTAAAATGTACTTTTAAAAATAAATACAATAAACCCCATCTTTTATTTCTGGAATTATGTTAATACTTATTGGACACGCCTATTTATTCCATTATATAAATTCTCACTAGATTCAAAAAATCCTTTTCATATTAAATGATGCAGGTTTTAAACTTTATTAAATAAGGTAGACATTGACTATACTATTGAAGAGGTGAAGGATATGAAAAAAGGATTAATTCCGATACTTGTGATCGTAGGTATTATTGTTGTTTTAGCACTTATGTTAATTCCTAGTTATAACGGATTTGTTGAAGGTGAAGAAAATGTTGATGCAGCTTACGCTCAAGTAGATAATCAATTACAGAGACGTTTAGATTTAATTCCTAACTTAGTGAAGACAGTTGAAGCGTTTGCAAAACAAGAACGTGATGTTATTGCAAGTGTAACTGAAGCACGGGCAAAATTAGCAGGTGCAAATTCACCGCAAGATCAAGCTGAAGCAAATGATGAATTATCGGGGGCTTTAAGCCGTTTATTGGTGGTTGTCGAAAATTATCCTGTTTTAAAATCAGATGCTAATTTCCGACAATTAATGGATGAACTTGCTGGTACGGAAAATCGACTAGTTGTAGCTCGACAAGATTATAATACAGAAGTTGCTTCGTTCAATAAAAAAGTGAAACGATTCCCTGGTGCCATGTTGGCGGGCATTTTTGGATTTGATGAAAAAGAATACTTTAAAGCAGATGCAGCTGCACAAGATGCACCTGTTGTAGACTTTGGAGGGGACGGGGAATGATGAAAAAAGGCGCGCTTTTCATAGGAATTGCGCTTCTTTTTTTCATGTCGCTTTCGCCAATGATTCAAGCGGCAACTGTTCCTAAACCAACTGGTGATATTTACGTTCAAGATTTCGCAGGATTATTAAGTAGTGATCAAAAAGCTGAATTGAATCGAATTGCTTCTCAGTTAGAAGATGGGACGGGTGCTCAAATTGCCGTATTAACAATTGATTCCCTTGAAGGCGAGGATATTGAGGGTTTTTCAAATCGTGCATTCAGAGAGTATGAGTTAGGTAGTTCTGAAGAAAACAATGGCGTCATGCTTGTGATTGCCATGGAAGAACGTGAACTATGGGCGGAAGTAGGTTATGGTTTAGAAGGAGCTTTACCTGATGGCAAGGTAGGCAGAATTTTAGATGAATTTACAGTGCCGTATATGCAACAGGATGCACCAGATGAAGCAATATTTAATACGATGAAAGTTTTTTATGAAGAAATTGCAAAGGAATATAATTGGGATGGCGAATCGGTAAACCCTGTTCAACCCGAAAATAGTAACGAAGGTGGGGGCGTATCTATGTCTACCATTGTCATGATTATTATTATCGTCATTTTATTCACCATATTTTCAAACCGTGGTGGTGGAGGAATGGGTCCTGGCTCAAGAGGACGACGTGGTGGAATTCCAATGATAGGACCTGGTTCATTTGGTGGAGGATTTGGTAGCGGTGGAGGCGGAGGTTTCCGATCTGGTGGAGGAGGTTCTTCTGGCGGTGGTGGAGCTGGTCGAAGCTTTTAAAGGCAACAATCAATGAAGGAGTATGAAGATGCAAATACAATTTTACACACGTCCCAATTGTCCACTGTGCGACGAAGCGAAGCTGATGCTACAGCTTGTTGCTGAAGATGTGGACTTTGAAATTGAAGAAATTAATATCGAACAAAATGATCAAATTCATGAAAAATACCTGATTCGTATTCCTGTCATTGAAAAAGATGGTCAAGTAATACAAGAAGGAAGAATTGATTATCCTACATTGCTAGAAGCGCTAAGTAAATAATTAGCGCATTGGACCGTAGGAAATAAACACTCGTAAAAAAGATATCACCAAATTTTAAAAGTGGTCGCCTAATTCATTCGCTTTCCGCGGACGAAATAGACGACCACTTTTCTACTAAGATAGCGTTAAGATAGGTTCTTTTAATTACCCAGTCAAATAGAACAGACTTTAAAGACCTTTTAACATAACTAGAAATTTCTTTAGTTGTAAGTGGAGTAATAAAATTAAATTTGTAAGTCCTTACACGTAAAACAAAATTATTATGACTGCTATTTCCGTTGATTGAAATGGAGGCGGCGACTCCGAGGGGATAAGCACGAACTTTAGACCCTGGACTGAGCACAGCGAAGGAAGCGGCTAAAGCCGTGCCCCCGGAACGCGTCCGCCTAAATGTAAATCAACAGATTCATTTGTTTATTATTTCAAGTGCTAAGTAATTAATTAGCGCTTTTTTGTTTGCATTTTAAATTAATTAAGCGTAAACTAAAATCATTAAGCGGGACGCATTTTAAAGTGGTGGGACAAATATTGTCCAACTAAAAGGGGGATTGAGGAGAATCTTATGAATAACTTACTCCAAGCACAATTAAAAATAGTTCCAGAAATGCCTTTATTAATACAGAAAAGATACAAAGTGTTGATGGCGATTTTGTTAGCAGGAGAAATCGGCAGGCGTTCGTTAAGTGAACTGGTTCATTTAACAGAACGAGAAACAAGAAAAGAAACTGATTTATTAAATCAACAAGGTTTAATCACAATTCGATCAGCAGGCATGGAAATCACACAAGAGGGTAAAGATGTTTTAGACACCTTAAAAGATGTCATTCATGAATGGTCAGGGCTCATTCAGCTTGAGCAACAGCTGCAACAAACTTACAACCTTTCTCGTGTCATCATTGTGCCGGGCGATAGTGAAGAAAATAATTTAGCAAAATCATTACTTGGTCAAGTGGCTGCTAAGCAACTCAATTGCTTGACGCAACCAAAACAAATCGTTGCGGTTACAGGTGGAGGTACAATCGCTTCAATTGCGGAATACCTGACACAATTTGTGAAGCAAAAGACGTTAACGTATGTTGCTGCACGAGGTGGTATTGGAGAAGAGGTTCAACTCCAAGCGAATACAATTGCCGCTTCCTTTGCAACAGCTACCAATGGTTTATCAAGAACTCTTTATTTGCCAGATCATTTAAGTGAAGAAGCCTACAATATGATGATGAAAGAACCGGTCATTAAAGAAATGCTTGAGCTTTACGACCAAACTTCTGTTGTGATTCATGGAATTGGTGATGCAATGGAAATGGCGAGGCGACGCAATTCAACGCCAGAAGAAATTCAAACCATTGAACAAGCAGGAGCTGTTGGTGAAGCCTTTGGTTATTATTTCAATAAAGATGGAAAAGCAGTCCATCGTATTCGGACTGTGGGTATTCAATTGAAGCAATTAGAAAGTGTGCAACATTTATTGGCTGTGGCAGGTGGGTCATCAAAAGCAACCGCCATAGGATCTTATTTAAAGCATGCACCTCCACAGACTGTATTAATTACAGATGAAGGTGCTGCAAAAGAATTAGTAAAACAAAACCGCGATATAAATTAGGAGGAAAATTAGATGACTTTAAAATTAGCGATTAATGGATTTGGACGTATTGGACGAGTAGTATTCAGAGAAGCTTTACAACAAGGTGAAGTGGAAGTAGTAGCAATTAACGATTTAACAGATGCTGCGATGCTTGCACATCTATTGAAATACGATTCAGTACATGGCATTTTTGATGCTGACGTTTCTTCTGAAGGTGAATTCTTAGTAGTCAATGGTAAAAAGGTTCGCGTTTATGCAGAAAAAGATCCTTCAGTATTACCTTGGAAAGACTTAGAAATCGATATCGTGATTGAAAGTACTGGTATTTTCCGTGACGTTGAATCTGCAGGTAAACATCTTGAAGCAGGAGCTAAAAAAGTTATCGTATCTTCTCCTGGTAAGAGCGGCATGTCAACTTTCGTAATGGGTGTTAACCATGAAACATACAATGCTGACACAGATCACGTTGTTTCGAACGCATCATGTACAACAAATAGCTTAGCTCCAGTAGCTAAAGTTCTTCATGAACAATTTGGTATTAAACGTGGAATGATGACAACGATTCATTCATATACAAATGACCAACGAATTCTAGATTTACCACATGAAGATTACCGTCGTGCACGTGCGGCTGCAGAATCAATGATTCCAACGTCAACAGGTGCTGCAGCAGCAGTATCATTAGTGCTTCCTGAGTTGAAAGGTAAATTAGATGGTATGGCTGTTCGCGTACCAACACCAAACGTTTCATTAGTAGATTTAGTTGTAGAACTTGAAAAAGATGTAACGACTGAAGAAGTAAATGCAGCTTTAAAATCTGCATCTGAAAATGAACTGAATGGTTATTTAGAATACAATGAATTGCCTTTAGTATCACGTGATTACAATGGTAATTCAGCTTCATCAACTGTTGACGGATTATCAACAATGGTTCTTGAGAAAAACATGGTGAAAGTTCTTTCATGGTATGACAATGAAACCGGCTATTCATCACGTTGTATCGACCTTGCTCTACACATGTACAGCAAAGGATTATAAGACTTTAAGTCATAGAGGAAAGTAGCGAAACTCGCTTTTAACCTCTATAATAGAAGAGGGTAAAAGGAACGGAGGTACCCTCCGTTCCTTCTTTTTATACTGATAGGAAAGTAAAGCTTTCACGCTCAGTATAAAAAGAAACATTAGCTTGCACCATTACGGATGTGGAGGAGATTCTTCTTGAAACAAAAACAGACAATGCAACATGTAGAACTAGGTGGAAAACGAGTTTTTTGCCGAGTAGATTTTAATGTACCGATGGAAAATGGTGAAATTACGGACGATACACGTATCCGTGCAGCATTACCAACTATTCAACATTTAATCGACAAAGATGCAAAAGTCATTTTGGCTAGCCATATGGGACGACCAAAAGGTGAGGTTACAGAAGAATTCCGATTGAATGCTGTTGGAAAGCATTTAAGTATTTTATTACATAAACCTGTTTTGAAATTAGATGAATCAATTGGCGAAAGCGTGGAAACAGCTATTGCTGAGATGAAAAATGGAGAGGTTGTTCTCCTTGAAAATGTACGTTTCCATAAAGGCGAAGAAAAGAACGATCCTGAATTAGCTGAGAAATTTGCGAAGCTAGCAGATGTTTATGTAAATGATGCATTTGGTGCTGCACATCGTGCTCATGCATCTACTGAAGGAATTGCAAAGCATTTACCAGCAGTTTCTGGTTTATTGATGGAAAAGGAACTAGATGTACTAGGTAAAGCATTATCTCAACCTGAACGTCCTTTCACTGCCATTATTGGTGGTTCTAAAGTTAAAGATAAAATTGGTGTCATTAATCACCTATTAGATAAAGTGGACAACCTGTTAATTGGTGGTGGCTTATCTTATACATTCTCGAAAGCGCAAGGATATGAAATCGGGAAATCTTTACTTGAGGAAGATAAGATTGAGTTAGCTAAATCATTTATTGAAAAGGCAAAAGAAAAAGGCGTAAAACTATATTTACCGATAGATGTAGTCGTTGCGAGCGAGTTTTCAAAGGATGCTGAAACGAAAGTAGTGGATATTACAGATATCCCGTCTGACTGGATGGGGTTAGATATCGGACCGAAAACGTCAGCTCAATATGCGGACGTGATTCAAAATTCGAAACTAATTATTTGGAATGGACCTATGGGCGTGTTTGAATTGACACCATTTGAAGCGGGAACGAAAGGCGTTGCACAAGCGATGGCTTCTTCTCAAGCCTATACAGTAATTGGTGGTGGAGATTCTGCTGCAGCTGTTGAAAAGTTTGAAGTTGCGGATCAAATGGACCACATCTCTACCGGTGGCGGTGCCTCGTTAGAATTTATGGAGGGCAAAGACTTGCCTGGAGTAGAAGCTTTAAACGATCAAAAATAAGGAGGAATTCGTATGAGAAAACCGATTATTGCTGGTAACTGGAAAATGTACAAAACACTATCTGAAGCGAAGCAATTTGCTGAAGAAGTAAGAGGACTAGCGCCAGATGCTGGGAAAATAGATTCTGTTATATGCGCACCTTCTTTATTCTTAGAGCCATTAACCCATATTGTAGCTGATTCAGCTATTTCTCTTGGTGCACAAAATATGCACTATGAAGTTGAAGGTGCATTTACCGGAGAAGTCAGTCCAGTTCAATTAGCTGATTTAGACATAACGTATGTTATTTTAGGTCACTCTGAGCGACGTCAATATTTTAATGAAACCGATGAAGCTGTTAATAAAAAAGCACATGCGGCGTTCGCTCATTCATTATCTCCAATTGTTTGTGTAGGCGAAACTTTAGAAGAGCGTGAAGCTAGCCAAACGACTGCCAAAGTAGAGGGCCAAGTAGAAAAAGCTCTTGCTGGTTTGTCAGCAGAACAAGTAAAAACAATGGTTATTGCATACGAACCTATTTGGGCAATCGGTACAGGAAAAACAGCTACTTCTGATGATGCAAATGATGTGTGCCAATCTATTCGTGAAAAAGTTGCTCAATTATA
This sequence comes from Paenisporosarcina sp., assembly GCF_057785155.1. NCBI lineage: Bacteria > Bacillati > Bacillota > Bacilli > Caryophanales > Caryophanaceae > Paenisporosarcina > Paenisporosarcina sp. Next base: position 96,576 of record NZ_JBYNRN010000021.1, on the reverse strand, counting down.
TAGTCAAGATGTAGCGGATGCTGTTCGTATTCAGTATGGTGGATCGGTAAAACCAGAAAATATCGCGGAATTGCTTTCGAAAACTCATATCGATGGTGCACTAGTCGGTGGAGCAAGTCTTGAATCATCGTCATTCGTGAAATTATTGGAGGCAGGCACGCATGCCTAAATCCCCAGTAGCTTTAATTATTCTTGATGGTTTCGCGCTTCGAAATGAAGTATTTGGAAATGCCGTTGCCCAAGCAAAGAAACCAAACTTTGATCGGTATTGGAATGACTACTCGCATGCTTCTTTAATTGCTTCCGGGAATGCAGTTGGCCTTCCTGAAGGACAAATGGGGAATTCAGAAGTTGGTCATTTAAACATTGGTGCAGGACGAATTGTGTATCAAAACTTGACTCGTATTCATAAATCAATTGCAGATGGAGACTTCTATCAAAATGCAGCATTTCTAGAAGCAATCGCTCATGTAAAAGCTCATGGTTCTAAGCTTCACTTGATGGGCTTACTGTCTGATGGTGGCGTGCATTCGCATTATGAGCATCTATTTGCTTTATTACAAGTTGCTAAAACTCACGGTTTAGAGGATGTATTTGTACATGGCTTCTTAGATGGGCGAGATGTGGGTCCTAAAACGGCTTTAACTTATATTGAAGAAACTGAACGTCAAATGAAAGAAATTGGCATTGGTCAATTTGCGAGTATAAGTGGTCGTTATTATGCAATGGATCGTGACCGCAGATGGGAACGACTAGAGAAAGCATACCGAGTCCTCGTAGATGGTGTTGGTGAGGTTGCTTCATCTGCAAGTGCTGGCGTAATGGCTTCATATGATTTGGACTTAGCAGATGAATTTGTTCTACCTTTTTCAATCATGGAAAATGGAAAGCCATTAGCTACCATTGATTCAAATGACGCGGTCATTTTCTTTAATTTTAGACCCGACCGAGCGATTCAATTATCTTCAGTCTTTACCAATCCAAGTTGTGAAACGACTTTTGCTTTAAGTCCAAAGCATCCGACTGATTTGAAGTTTGTTACCTTTACTTCCTATAGTGAAGACGTCAAAGCATCGGTTGCTTATGACAATGAAGACTTAAAGAATACCGTTGGAGAAGTACTATCTTTAAATGGCAAAACACAATTGAGAATTGCTGAAACAGAAAAGTATCCACATGTGACGTTTTTCATGAGTGGCGGGAGAGAAGAACGCTTCCCTGGTGAAGAACGAATCTTAATCGACTCACCGAAAGTTGCCACCTATGATTTACAACCAGAAATGAGTGCTTATGAAGTGACGGATGCTTTACTCGCAGCAATCGAATCGGATAAGTTTGATGCCATTCTTTTAAACTTTGCTAATCCAGATATGGTTGGACATAGTGGAATGCTCGAACCCACTATACGAGCAATCGAAGTTGTGGATGAATGTCTTGGTAAAATCGTAGATGCCATTTTAGCGAAAAATGGTTCTGCAATTATCACTGCAGACCATGGGAATTCGGATGAAGTTGTGACTGTTGAAGGGACACCGATGACAGCTCATACAACGAATCCAGTTCCAGTCATTGTGACGCAACGTAATGTGGATTTACGTACAGATGGCATTTTAGCCGATTTAGCTCCAACCATGTTACACTTATTAGGTATCGAACCACCGCCTGAAATGACAGGTAAAACACTACTAAAAGCTGAGGAGATATAAACATGCCAATAATTACACATTTACAAGCTCGTGAAGTATTAGATTCTCGTGGGAACCCAACAATCGAAGTAGAAGTATTCACGGAAAGCGGAGCTTTTGGCCGCGCAATCGTTCCGTCTGGAGCATCCACAGGAGAATATGAAGCAGTTGAGCTTCGTGATGGTGACAAAGGTCGTTACCTTGGTAAGGGTGTCTTAAAAGCAGTAGAAAACGTAAACGAAATTATTGCAAATGAATTAGAAGAGAACTACAACGTACTGGACCAAGTTTCAATCGATAAAGCGATGATCGAACTTGATGGTACTGAAAACAAAGCTAAACTAGGTGCTAATGCCATTCTAGGTGTATCAATCGCTGTAGCGCATGCTGCTGCTGATTACTTAGACATTCCTTTGTATCAATACCTAGGTGGATTTAATGCGAAGCAATTACCGGTGCCAATGATGAATATCTTAAACGGTGGTGCTCATGCCGATAATAATGTCGATATTCAAGAATTCATGGTTATGCCTGTAGGCGCTGAATCTTTCCGTCATGGTTTACGTATGGGTGCTGAAATTTTCCATAGCTTAAAAGCTGTGTTACAAGAAAAAGGATTAAATACAGCAGTTGGTGATGAGGGTGGATTTGCACCAAACCTTGCTTCAAATGAAGAAGCAATCACGACGATTTTAACGGCCATTGAAAGAGCAGGTTACAAGCCAGGAGAAGAAGTTCTTTTAGCAATGGACGTTGCATCTTCTGAGTTTTTCAACAAAGAAGATGGCAAATACCACTTGGTAGGAGAAGGTATTGTCAAAACTTCTGAAGAAATGGTGGACTATTATGCAGAACTTTGCGATAAATACCCAATCATTTCAATTGAAGATGGATTAGATGAGAACGACTGGGCTGGTCATAAATTATTGACTGAACGTTTAGGCGATCGCATCCAACTTGTTGGAGATGATTTGTTTGTAACGAATACAACGAAGTTATCACGTGGAATTGAAGAAGGCGTTGGTAACTCGATTTTAATTAAAGTGAACCAAATCGGTACATTAACAGAAACATTTGATGCAATCGAAATGGCAAAACGTGCTGGTTATACAACGGTTATTTCTCATCGTTCTGGTGAGTCTGAAGATGCAACGATTGCTGATATTGCAGTTGCAACGAATGCTGGTCAAATTAAAACGGGTGCACCTTCTCGTTCAGACCGTGTAGCTAAGTACAATCAACTTCTTCGTATTGAAGATCAGTTGTATGATACAGCTCAATATCTTGGGTTGAAGACTTTTTATAACTTGAAGAAATAATAAATCAAAAGGAACTGTCCGAATGCCATCAAATCTTGGCTAGGGCAGTTCTTTTTTTGTATTGATTAAGTTAACCGAGATCTATTAAAGAAAATTTAAAGAAGGTGTCCCATAAGAGCAGATTTTCATTTCGGCGGACGCGTTCCGCGGGCAAGACTTCAGCCGCTTCCCTCGCGATGCTCAGTCCAGGGTCTTCAGTTCTTGCTGATTCCGCTGGAGTCTCCGCCTGCATTTCAATCAGCTGTATATTGTATAAAACAAATCAACCTCTTTACAGAATTAAGAGCTCCAATTTGATAAAGTGTTTTAAGAATTGGTTATGTTAAAGTTAATGTTTGATTTAGTATAGAAAAATGAGCGTGGATATGCTTATCCATGCTCATTTTTTTCTGTCTTTTTTCATTAAAGCACCCGTTGAATAAGAGACAATTCTTTAATTATCATTCTTGGGTAACATCAACATTTATTTCATCAAAAAATTTCTCATCTATATAGACCTTTAACTTCCATATTCCTGATGATGGAAACAATACTGCTGATCGAGCGTGTCCATTTATCACATCACCACGAGGAGTTAATTGTTCATCTTTAAATGTTATCGGATTAACTGTTGCTTCTTCGCCGTACTTAAACGCTTTTACTTCCCACTCTTTGTTAGATATATCTTCAGTACCCCAAAAATGCCACATCCACTTTTGTCCATTTTCCGTAACTGTTTTTGGACCGATTATTCCAATACTACCTTCTTTACCAAACATTTCACCAAACTCTGATGTAAAGGTTGGACTATTATCTTCCCATTGTTCTTCTTTAATTGTTTCTTCTGATTTACAAGCTGTCAAAATAAAAAAAATAAACAATATCAGCATCAACGAAGTTTTTCTCAAAGAACTTCCCCTACCTTTTTTAATAAACTGTCCCCGTTATACGTATTTTTCTTTGAACTTTCTTCTTTTACGTATCTTTTTCCTTCCTAACTCCATATTTTTCTTATTTTTTTATTGAACCAAACTGCTGCGTTAGTTAAAGAAACCTCTTACAATTAAATTTTCTTAAACTTAGATATAACTATCCATAAACTTGCTATCAATAATAATGCTAACAACAGCCATGAAATCAATACAAAGGGAATTCCTGAATATCCTTTACCAAGCACATATATCTGTAACCAACAATAAATGAGACCATATATAAGTACTATGACCGGTATGAATCGTCTTATATTTGCGTGCTTCACTAACATATACAGCCCTATTGTCAAAATAAACATCGTTACAACAAATAACGGTAGCGACCATGAGAGTTCAAAAATACGCAAGTCCATTCCAACACCTCCAAACTAAACTCACCTTTAATTATAAAATCTAAAAATAGAGAAACCCATTTTCCATATTTATTAACGTAATCAACTTTCTCCTTTAACAGGACCTAACCATTAATTAATAAGAACAAATAACTTTTACTTATTTACAACTCTTTATCAGAAAAAAGATAGAAGATAATTCTTCAAGAGTTAACACTTCATTCATATCAATGTACCCATCCAAATAATTAGGTATATGACTAAATCTATGGAGCAGAAGAAGTTGCATTAAATAAGTCCGTGATGAATCTGTTAGTGCCATCCCGTATGCAGATAAGAAATTCTTAGTTAGTGATGGGGTTGGGTAATAATTAAATAAGATAGGTCCGAGTAAATCATAAGTAGGCTCTCCTATAAAACAGTCAGCGAAGTCAATTAGACCAGTCACTCTCCATCTACCATCTGCTTGATTGACGAGTAAATTAAATGGTGTATATTCTCCGGTTAATAGCACTTTTTGAGAAGAAGGAACAAATGTTGAAACATACTTTTCAAGTTGCTCGACTAGTTGAGGGGCTAAACCTGTTTTAGAGTGATGTGTTGTGACTTGTTTCTTTTGAGTGGAAATCCATTCAAAATAGGTATGATTTATATGTGAATAATTCTCAACGGGAAGAGTATGCATTTGTTTGATTAAAAAACCTACATCTGTTGCAATGTCCAACTGTTCTTTCAGGGATAATTTTTCCCATACATCAATAAGTAGCTCACCACTTACTCGTGTCAAGATTAAAAAATGCCATTTTCCGATTGAACCTTGCTTCACAATTGAAGGAACCTCTACTGATATTTTTGACCAATCTGTTCTCTCGAGCACTTCAGTTTCAATGACAAACTCTTCTCGATCGAATGGTGAAAATAATTTTAAGACTAAATCGTCATTAATTGCATAAACAATATTGCCTCCCATTGGGAATCGTTTTATCGAATGATAGGAGATATTTTCGTTATTTAATAGGTGTACTACGACTTCATCCCAGAGGGTGTCATTTTGATGGTTGTTTTTATAATCCTCGTGACTCATATGCTGTATATTCATAGATTACTCCTTTTAAACCGTATATAGTTCCATTTTAACAAATAGTCTGACACATTTATGTATGTATTTATCGTAACCTTATTGTACTTGTGTCTATTATTTGGTAAAATAGTTCTTGTTGTGATGTTTCTGATCAGGAGGTGGAACAAATGCATGCGTTGTTATTGACTTTACTTGTCATCGTGTCGCTAGCATTAATCGTTGTTGTGTTGTTACAATCAGGGAAAAGTGCAGGTTTATCAGGTGCCATCTCTGGCGGAGCTGAGCAACTTTTCGGTAAGCAAAAAGCTAGAGGAATTGACTTAGTTTTGCACCGAGTAACGATTGTATTAGCCGTATTATTTTTTATTTTGGCAATTGCCGTAACGAAATTATAATCAACATACGAACCGCCTGACCGATTGGATCGGTTGGGCGTTTTCTTTTTTTATTGTTTAATGAGTGTACATAATTGGTTTTCTATTAAAAAACTTATAAGCTTAGACTTAATGAAGGCAACTTGAATTTTCTAGTATTAAAAATAAATTTATGAAAAAACTAGAAAAGTGCATAACACTTTTCTTTTCGATGGAGGTTTTTTGAATGCGAATTGCGCAACCCAAACCGTTCTTTTTTGAAGCGGGTAAAAGAGCCGTCTTATTGCTCCATGGTTTTACTGGTAACTCGTCAGATGTTCGAATGTTAGGCAGATTTTTAGAAAAGAATGGGTATACCTCATTAGCGCCTCATTACAAGGGACATGGTGTTCCGCCAGAAGAGTTGATTAAAACCGGGCCAGCAGACTGGTGGAAGGATGTCATGAGAGGTTATGAACAATTAAAGGCTGCTGGATATAATGAAATTGCTGTTGCGGGATTATCATTAGGTGGTGTCTTTTCATTGAAATTAGGGTATACCGTACCTGTAAAGGGAATTGTCACGATGTGCGCACCGATGACAATGAAAACAACTGAACTGATGTATGAAGGTGTTATAAAATATGCACGAGATTATAAGCGATATGAAGGAAAAGAAGCCTCGCTTATCGAAGAAGAAGTAGAAGATTTGAAAAAGAGTTCAATGCCTTCATTACCAGATTTGCGTAAGCTCGTTTATGATGTTCGAGACCACGTAGATCATATCTACGCACCTTTGTTAGTCGTGCAAGGACGAAAAGATGATGTCATCGATGTAAACTCGGCAAATATCATTCATGATGAAGCCGAATCATTCGAAAAACAAATTAAGTGGTATGAAGAATCTGGTCACGTCATTACGCTAGACAAAGAAAAAGAACAATTACATGAAGACATATTAGAGTTTTTACAGACGCTAGAGTGGCAGGTGTAAAAACCGCCCTATAGGCACACTCTGTAAAAAGGAGGGATGAAAGATGGAACAAAATTTACAACAACGTTTACTGGATTTCATGCGCGAGGAAGAATACAGACCATTGACTGTTCAAGAGATAGAAAGTCAGTTTGGATTCGAAGATGCGGATGAGTTTAAAGAATTAGTGAAGACACTTGTTAAATTAGAAGAAAAAGGATATGTCATACGTTCTAAATCGAATCGCTATGGTGTCCCAGAGCGAATGAATTTATTGCGAGGTAAATTCATAGGTCATGCTCGTGGATTTGGATTTGTCGCTCCTGAAGAAGAGGGAATGGATGATATTTTCATTCCACCGACTGAAGTTAACGGTGCCATGAATGGTGATACTGTATTAGTACGTGTTTCGAGTGCTAGTTCGGGAGATCGTCGTGAAGGTTCAATCACTAAAATTGCAGAGCGTGGGATTTCGAAAGTAGTTGGCCAATTCCAGGATAATAAAGGATTTGGATTTGTTCTACCGGATGATAAGAAAATATCGATGGATATTTTCATTGCAAAAGAAGATACACTAGGTGCAATTGATGGCCATAAAGTTGTCGTAGAAATAACAGGATGGCCAGAAGGACGTAAATCAGCAACTGGAATGGTCACACAAATTCTTGGCCATAAAAATGACCCAGGTGTAGACATTCTCTCTATCATTCATAAGCATGGAATTGAAGTGGACTTCCCACAATCGGTTATTGATCATGCCAATTCAGTGCCAGAGCAAATTGCGGAATCGGACATTGAAGGTCGACGAGATCTTCGTGATGAAGTGATTGTTACAATCGATGGTGCCGACGCAAAAGATTTAGATGATGCGGTTACTGTAACGAAAAATGCAGATGGGACTTATAAATTAGGTGTACATATTGCAGATGTGAGTCATTACGTAACGGAAGGTTCTGCAATGGACACTGAAGCATATGATCGTGCGACAAGTGTTTATTTAACAGACCGTGTTATTCCAATGTTACCTCATCGCTTGTCAAATGGGATTTGTTCGTTAAATCCTCAAGTGGATCGTCTAACGTTATCATGTGAAATGACAATCGACGGAAGCGGGAAAGTTATCGCTCATGAAATTTTCCAAAGTGTGATTAAAACAAAAGAACGAATGACATATACAGACGTCTATAAGATTATTGATGAAAAAGATGAAGCATTAAGAGAACGTTACCGTGACTTAGTGCCAATGTTTGAACTAATGGCCGAACTTGCGGAAATATTACGTACTAAACGTGCAGATCGTGGAGCGATTGATTTTGACTTTAAAGAGTCTAAAGTGTTGGTGGACAATGAAGGTTGGCCAACTGATGTCGTTATTCGTGAACGTACTGTAGCAGAACGACTAATCGAAGAGTTTATGTTAGCTGCGAATGAAACAGTTGCTGAACATTTCCACTGGATGGATGTACCGTTCATTTATCGTATTCACGAAGATCCAAAGCCTGAAAAGTTACAACGTTTCTTTGAATTTATTACGAACTTCGGTATTGTCGTAAAAGGTTCTGGTAATGATATTCATCCACGTGCTTTACAAGAAATTGTCGAGTCAATTGAGGGAATGCCAGAAGAGCCAGTTATCTCGACGATGATGTTACGTTCGATGCAACAAGCTAAATATTATGCGGAAAGTTTGGGTCATTTTGGTTTATCGACTGAATTCTATACGCATTTTACATCGCCAATTCGTAGGTATCCAGATTTAATCGTTCATCGATTAATTCGTACGTACTTAATAAACGGAGATGTATCTAAACCAACATTAGCCCATTGGGATGCGGTGATGGATGAAATTGCGGACCATACTTCAGGACGTGAACGTCGTGCGGTTGATGCAGAGCGCGATACAGATTCATTGAAAAAAGCGCAATATATGGCGGACAAAATTGGTGAAGAGTTTGAAGGGATTGTCAGCTCAGTCACAAACTTTGGTATGTTTATTGAACTTCCGAATACAATTGAAGGACTTGTGCATGTAAGTAATATGACAGATGACTATTACCGATTTGATGATCGTCAAATGATGATGATTGGTGAACGTAGTGGTAAACAGTTCCGCATTGGTGACGAAGTTGAGGTTCGTGTTACTTCTGTTAAACCTGAAGAATCAGCCATTGATTTTGAAATTGTAGGCATGGTGAAATCGTTTAACCGACCAGCTCGTAAAGAAACACCGAAAGTCATTCAAACAAGACGTAAAGAAGGTTCAGGTAGAAATTCCTCGAAATCTTCAAGATCATCACAACCAGGTGAGAAAAAAGAAGTGAAACAAAAGAAAAAGTTTTATGAAGGTATTGCGAAGAAACAGCAAGGTCGAAAGCGCAAGAAAAAGTAAGGAATAAGAGCGGTGCTCAGCCGCTTCTTTCGCACTGATTTAAAAGGATAACTTTTGGATATCAGTATAAGAAAAACATAGCTTGCACCATTATGGGTGCAAGCTGTGTTTTTCTAAAAACAAAGAGGTGTTTAGTGTGCCAAAAGGGCAAGGAAAAGTAGTCGCACAAAATAAAAAAGCAAATCATGATTTCTATATCGAAGATACCATTGAAGCTGGGATTGTCTTGCAAGGAACTGAGATTAAATCAGTTCGAAACAGCAAAGTACAATTGAAAGACGCTTTTGTACGAATTCGGAATAATGAGGCTTGGATTTCTAATATGCATATTAGTCCTTATGAACAAGGGAACCGCTTTAATCATGAACCTTTGCGTTCAAGAAAACTCTTACTTCATAAAAAACAAATTAGCGAATTAATCGGCGTCTCTAAACAAGATGGATTTTCAATCATTCCAATTAAAATGTATTTAAAAGATGGCTTTGCAAAAGTTTTAATTGGCGTTGGTAAAGGGAAAAAGAATTACGATAAACGCGACGTTTTAAAGAAGAAAGAAGCAAAACGCGATATCGAACGTGCATTCAAATCTCGAAACCAAGAATGATGACTTGAAGTTTGACCAATTTTGTCTTATAATAAGAATACAACTTTGCCAGATGCAAGTTTGTTCATTCGAACATCTTCCTATTAAGGGGACGTTACGGATTCGACAGGGATGGTCTGAGCTTGAGTTGCGCGTCGGAGGGCTCGGCTCCGTATCAACGGCACTTATAATAATTGGCAAAAATCAAAACCTAGCATTCGCAGCGTAAGCTGACAATGTTGCTTGTCTTGGCCATCGCCCATGTGGTCATGTACGAGCTCACTCTTAGTGGGATACGATCGTCGGTGCTACTTGAGTCGACGGTAAGAGATTCTCAAGTTAGCGTACAAGACGCCCGCTTGTCGGCATAATGTTACGCGAAACTTAATTGGCAAGATACACGCGTAGACGCTTAAGTGTTGGAGTTTCTGGACGCGGGTTCGATTCCCGCCGTCTCCATTTACATTGAATGTAGATGGAACATCTATTCAATCAAGCACGTCATTCGATTCCTTTCGAATGGCGTGTTTTTTGTTGGGTAAAATTCGTGTTCTGTATCGCAGACACAATGCAAAGCTTAGAACGTTAGAGATAGATGTTCTTACAAAATAAAAACCATTTCTCAGTGATTAATCTGGAAATGGCTTTAGAAGAATGTTATTGGGTATTAATTATAATGATTTTTTCTATTAAGTAAATTAGAGCTTTTTTTAGCAATTTCTCTTATGAAATCATCAGGAGTTTTTTTCCAATTATAATATGATTCGCTTGTTATAGTGTCAATGATGCTGGATATTTTAACGAATTTTTGGGAGGGATGTTGTGAATAACTAAGTTTAGATTCATTTAAAAGTTTCAATTTTAAAAAATTATGTAAATCCAAATCAAATCCAGGATAAAATGAAAAATCGTTTAAAAAGTAAAAATAGTCTGCTTCTAAAAATTTTGAATCAGCGCCTTTTTCATTATAATTAATATCATAACTATTGGTTATATTTATTAGTTTTTTTAAAACTGTTTTATATATTGGATTAACTGAATTTAAAGAATCGTTTAATATATAATAGGCAATTGAGCAAATTACAAAATAGTTTGAATTTCTGTCTAAAATTCCACATAGAAAATCGCTACTTATTTTTTTGGGTAAAATTTTCAAGTAAATAAATATGTCGTACATGTCATTTATTTTATCTGGGTTATTTTTTAAAGTAATAAACAGATATTGGAAAAATCTTTCTTCTAGATACTCAATTTTTTCATTTAGGGTTGCTTTATCTTTTGGAGATAAATTTTTTATCTTTTGACTAAGAACAGCATATGTAGCGATTATATTATGTGTACTATGATAATTAATACTTAGAGAATATAAATTTGTAATTATTTCTAATATATATGCCAAGTTATAATGATGAATATCTAATTTTAAAAAGCTTCTTACAAACTTAAGAAAATAATTCAATATTTTTGAAGTTGAACTTGGATAATCATTTATGAGTAATTCTATATTTTGTTGTAAATTATACCAAATAGTGTTATTTCTTTTACTATAATTATTATTTAAATCGAAAGGGGGGTAATTTATTTTGAAATTATCGAGTAAATAAATTAATTTAATTATTGCAGGATCAGATTCGAAAAAAGGCCGTGTCTGCAAGACACTTTTGTTTACATTTAATTTTAAATTATATTGCTCTAATTCTAAAAAAAGAATTCTTTCTATAACATCTGTAACATTACTATTGTTAGTAAAAATAAAATAATCATCCATGAATCTATATATTTTATAATCACTACCATTAACTAATTCTTGATTATTTAAAGAATTAAACATGTTTACGTCTATTTTTGTTAGAAGCAATTCTGATATTACTCGTGAAAATTCAGGACCAACAACAATTCCATTAGTTTCATTAAAATTTATTATTTGACAGATTTTATCAGTTGCATTTGCGAATATTTCTTCAAAATTTCTACCTTTATATTTTTTTGCTGTAGATTTTTCTCCAAATATAGCCCAGGCAATTGAATGTGTATAAATTGATCCAAAAAAGTTTTGAATATCTAGTTTTTTGAAAAATTTATATTTGTACATATCTCTTTTGAATTTGTTTGATTTATATAAATCTGTGATTTTTTTATGATTCTTATAAGAAAAGTAATTATAAAAAAGTGCTTCAGTCTCATCACTAGTAATTGAAGAATCTTTGGAAAAGCTAAATTCTTGTTCGATTTTTTTAATCTCAGACTTTAAAGCATCTGATAAAACAAATACAGGTTGATTACGAATAATCGGCGATCGAATACTAAATTTTGAATTTTTACAATATGAGACAATTAGTTGATCGTATCTTAATATATATTGATAAATTTGAAGTTGTGCAATTGGATGTAGCAATGCCATTTTTCTATAATCAACTTTATTTTTAGGAATATAAAAGAAAAGAGGTACAGTAAAAAATTTTTTTAATATCTTTTCTTTACTATTTTCAATATTATTAATCTCTATAATATCTTTTAATTTGAAATTTTTATATAATACTTTATTTGTAAATAAAAGTGGAATTTCTTCTGGAAGTGTGTCAGTTCTTAAAAATAAATTTTCTCTCATTAAATTTAAAATGCTCCTTAATATTACATTGAGTTTAAACACATTATACCTTATAATCCATATTGTAGGAATTAATTCTTACACACTACTTGCTGCCATTAACTTGGCAATATTCCTTTGGAGAAACTTAGGTATAATTTCAATAGGATACACACACGATGATTATTTTGAGATAATCAAAAGCTTTATTCTTTACCACTCATAGGGCAATTTACATAGTACTTTAAACTGTGAGTGGAGTTAGTAGTGTAATTTACTGGAGGGCTACTATGAGAAAAGTTGAAAGCCTAAATAAAATTAATGTGGGTAAAAGACTCTATTACATTGCTGGAGAAGATGAAAAATCCTCGTTTACTGATATTAAAATTCAATTAGAAAAAAAGTATCATGTAAAGATGCCTAATAGAGATAAAATAATTAAAGAGTTGATTAGTCATTTACTACAAGGGGATCATAAAAATAATTCATTTCCTAATTTAGGTTTATCTATTTTAAGAACTGATATAAAAAATTTTTATCCGAGTATTAATAAGCATCTCTTATATAAGAAGATTAATAGAGCAAATATATTGTCACATGAAGCAATGTTAATTATTAAAAATATTTGCTTTAACAATAAAATTGAAGGAATACCTTTAGGCTTATCTTTTTCTAATCACTTAGCAGAAATTTTTATAGAAAATTTTGATACGGAATTAAAAAGTGAATTTTCTCCGTTAGCTTATTTTAGATATGTTGATGACATATTAATTATTAATTACGATTTTTCTCAAGATAATATTGACCGAAAAGTTGTAGAAGAGAATAATAAAAAGTTAGTTTCACAGAAAGCTAACAATTATAAATTAGAAATCAATATGGACAAGACTACAACCAGTTTTTATAAATATGATAAATCTAGAATGAATTTAAATGTTGATTTGAATTTTATATATTTAGGTTATGAGTTTAAAACAGTTAATCAAAAACTACATATAAGCATTTCATCTCATAAAATAAAAAAATATAGAAATATAATAAATAATTATTTTTATATTTACCAAAAAAGTAAAAATAGAGAAATAGACTTTTGGCGATTATATTATAAATTAATAAATACATTACATGGCGTCACAACTATTGATAAAAATAATAAAAAAATGAAATTAGGAATGGGTTATCATTACAGATTTACTAATGATTACTCTAATCTGGAAGAATTCAAGAGCCATTTTATTAAACAAGTATATACACTAAAGTTGAAGCCTAAGTATCAAAATATGTTACTCAATATAATGATTAAAAATGGAGAAGAAGATTTTTTGAATTTCAGATATAACTATGTGAATTTGACTAATAGTCAAATTCAATTAATTTCAAAAAGGCTATCAATTGCTAAACCTCCAACTCAAAAAAATAAATTTATAAGAAAAATGTTTACTTTATTATATAATTCATGATTTTTTATGTATTCACAATCAAGCACGTCATTCGATTCGTTTCGAATGGCGTGTTTTTTATTGGGTAAAATTCATGTTCTGCATTATAGGGGTAGTTGAATATACTCAATTAGGTCATGTTTGACTAACGTCCAAGTTGCGTTTGAGTGTCGGAATTTTGGCAAGCCATTTCTACCTATCAGTCTAATGATTGATGAAGGAGACAGAGTATGAAAATCTATTCAATACGTACATTAGAAGAATTGAAAACGTATCGAAAATCATGGAACGACATTTTGGAATCAAATCAAAATGATAATCCATTTATCGAATTCAGTTGGATTGAAAATTGGTGGAAGTACCTTGGTGAAGCCGGTTCGGTTGAAGTTCTCGTTTTATACAACGAAGATCGGATTATGGGTTTTTTTCCCCTGCAATTTTCTAAGGTTTTCTCGACAACGATTATTGAATTCATTGGTCGAGCAGATGCTTCCTATATGGACTTCATCGTGTATGAAGAAGACAAAGAAACAGCTATTTACTTTGTTTTGGATGAATTGATGAAGTCATTTCCAAATACAATGTTTCATTTGCATGGTGTTCTTTCAAGCAGTTCCACTTCTACGATATTAAAAAATTATGTAGCGATTCGAAAATATGAAACATCCATCTTTTCGGCTATTTCACCGTTCATAAACGTTAAGGCAATCAACTTAGATGAATATATGAATAAGCGGAAAAAATTGAACGGATTGAACAGAAAAGAACGTAGACTTCGTTATTTAGGAGAAGTAAAAGCTTCTCAAGTGAAGCTAGAAGAGATGGAAGATGTTTTTGCCATTCACGATAAGCACTGGAAGAATAGAACGGATACGAGTCATTTTTCTGAAGAGGCTTATCAAAATTTTTACAATGCTCTTTTAAGCAATAAAGAAGGACCTCTGCAAACTCAGTTAGAAGGATTGTATTTAGACAATCAACTCATCGCTTTTTCTTATGGTTTTCTTTGTCGAGGTAGATATATAGGGATAGTTAATGGTCATGATTCGGACTATGAGATTTATGGACCAGGGACTATTTTGAATAAAGAATTAATAGCAGCGAGTCAGAAAAAGGGACTTCGCGTATTTGACTTAGGAGTAGGCTACGAACCATATAAATTTGAATGGAATACCGGTGTGGACTATGTAAATGAGTTTATTATTGCCTCAAAAGAATGGCAGTCCCAAATGATCTTTCATTTATATAAAACTAAGGGCCAAGTGAAAGAAGTATTAAAAAAAAACTATAAAATCGTTCAATTAAAACGAAAGTATGTGGATCAATCCATTCAATTTGTGAAAAATGCATCCAAGAAAGAGTGGATTCATACTTTTCGCAAATTGAGCAACAAGATTTATTCGCATCAATCAATCGATATCTATCAACAAGATCAAGGAACTCAAGAATTAGTCAATTATGATTTGCTTGATTACAGTGATACAAAAAGACGAATGTACAATTTATCAAACATGCACAAGCGGTATTACAGTGGTTTTTTACCCTATAGTGATTCGAGGTTTTCTCTATTTTGGGTTCAACCAGAAGTAATCCGTGTTGATGAATTAGATTACTATGAACCACTTCCTAAACAGAGTGCTTTTGTTGTAGATTGGCACATGCACAAGCTACCAAGTATCTGTACGTTTATAAGAGCAAAACAAGATGTACAAAAGATTTATCTACATACAACTAAGACCGATCCCCATGTTACTGAACATCTTCAGCAGTTAGGTTTTAAACATGTGAACCGTGTTAGAAAAACGTGTGTGTTAACTTTGACGAAAACACAAGTGATACCGGCTGTGAGTTCAAAGAAATGAAATAGTCCTTGTGAATAAATTAACCGCCTACTACGATACATGTAGTAGGTTTTTTTATTTAAATTTGAACTTTTTTAATGTTACCGTGTCTAATGAATAACTGAGTTAGAAAAGAGGTGTCATTTTGGGGGAATTAGAAGTCGTCAAAAAAGCGATAGCAGGGGACGATGAATCATTTTTACTTGTTATGCAGCAACATAAGGAATCTTTATATAGAACAGCGCTAGCGTTTATGAAAAATGAACAAGATGCTTTAGAAGCGATGCAAGAAATTACATATAGAGCGTACAAAAAGATACATTCAGTCAAAGAACCCGCATATATGAAAACTTGGCTGATCCGAATCATGATGAACTATTGCCAAGATCAGTTAAAGAAAAGAAACCGATTTACGAATAACGAACTTATTGAACAAGAAGTAGTAACTAGCCAAGTGGAACAACTCGAGTTAACTGAAGCATTAAAAACTTTAAGTGCGAAAGACCAACAACTTGTATATCTGAAATATTTCCAAGATGTAAAAATTAAAGACATTGCAGTCCTTGAAAATATTCCCGAAGGAACGGTTAAATCTAGACTCCATAAAATCATGAGGGAGCTAAGGCAACACTTCACAGAGGAAGGAGGAATGAAGCATGTTTGAAAATGAAGAAGAAAAGTTAAATGACATCCGTAAACAAATAGAACAGCAAAGTATCCCAAACAGTAAGTTGGATGGTGCCATCCTTCAAGGAATGGAAAGAGCAAAAAGAGAGAAACGTTTGAAACAAAAAAATCGAAAAAAAGGAATCTGGACATTGGCTATTTCTGCAGTGTTATTGATTACCCTTGTAACTTCAATACGTGTTTCACCAGCCTTTGCCAGTGCAGTTTCCTCAATACCTGGATTGGAAAAAATCGTTGCAATGATTCAGTACGATAAAGGCTTAACAGCTGCAATCGAGAATAATTACCAAGTGATTGATGCATCACAAACGAAAAATAATGTTGAACTTACCATTGATGGCGTCGTTTTGGATGAATCAGGTATAATCGTTTTTTATACGCTGCAGTCCGAGGAAAACCTACAAAACTTAAGAATTGGTAATGTTGAAATAAAAAATAAAGAGCTAAGTCCTCTAAGTAGTAGCTATGGAATAACGCCAGGTGATGAAACGGTAAATGAGTTTAACAGTCGAATTAATTTCCACTTTCAAGAACCAACAAAGTTAAAGGATTTAGATTTTACTCTATTGATGACAATAGAGCATGAAGGAAAAGATGTCGATTACAAGCTACCCTTTACGGTTCCTGAAAATGTAAAACCAAGTATCATTTATGAATTAAATAAAGAAGTAGAGATCGAGAAACAAAAATTCACCTTTAAGAAAGTGACGATTCATCCACTTCGTGTTGATGTTCAAATCTCAATTGATCCTAATAACTCGAAGAAAATTTTACAATTTGTAGATTTACGCTTGGAAGATGAAAATGGAGAGGTTTGGGGATCTAGTCTGAACGGGACAATTGGAAGAGGGATAGGGGATTTAGACCAAAATATATATTTACAGAGTAATTACTTTGAAAAACCGAAAGAATTGTATTTAAGAATAAATACCTTACAAGCCGTTAATCAAAATGAGGCATTTGTTGTCGTTGATACTGAAAGCAAAGTATTAATAAATGCACCTAAAGATGGGAAAATACATTTGAGTGATTCTAGTAAATCACATTTGGATTTAACGTTAGCTGAAGTTATGAAAGACGAAAGTGGTTCTGACTTTAGTCTAGGAACTGTTAAAGATGCAAATGAAAAAGAAATTAGAACCCCAGAAGTTTCAATGCGTCAGGATTTAGAAAATAGCTACCTGCTGATAAAGTTCGAAACAACCGATTATAAAAATCCATTGAGTGTAGAATTAAATGCGTATCCGAACTTTATTGAAGGGGATATCAAAATTAAATTAGTAAAATAACCGTCTAAGTGTTTTTTTATCAGAATTCATAAATATAAAAAAGGCTACCATTAGTCAGTATTCACTAACTTCCTGGTAGCCTTTTTACTTTACTATTTTTTATTTTCAAACTCCAAATCCGTAATCGAAAAAACAAATGCGTCATGATTTTCACCAAGTTGGAACAAATAATTGCGTAAGAGTCCTTCCTTGGTAAAGCCGGCTTTTAAAAGAAGTTTCCATGAAGCTTCGTTATCGGGAAAAGTCACCGCTCCGACACGTGCTAGTTTTAATTCATCAAAACAGTAAGTTAACACAGCTTGCAGTGCTTCTTGGATATATCCGTTTGACCAAAAATCTGGATGTAGATCGTATCCGACTTCGCATCTCTTCGTATTTAGAACGAGGTTGTTTAACCCAATCGTTCCTAAGAATTCTTTGGTCTCTTTTAATTGGATTCCCCAACGGACGGACCTTTTAGAAGAGAATCCACTCTTCATATTTTCAAGCATTTTCTCAGCTTGTTCAATTGAAGTCAATGGGTCCATTCCATAATAGCGTGTTACATCTTCACGAGAAAATTGGTTGAATAAGTGAACAGCATGAGCTGGTTGTAATTCTATTAGTTGTAGTCGCTCTGTTTCTAAAATAGGAAATGACAATGGAAGACCTCCTAAATTTATGATTGCGTTTCTTTTGCAAAATAAATGAAATCAATCGGAATCCCACTTAAGTCAAATTGGCGTAAAAATGACGTGACCTGACCGCGATGATAAGAAGAGTGATTTACAAAAGTGAAGAACATGTCCTCACGAATATTTGAAAATGGATCACCTTTAATATTCGTGAAATTAATTGTAGCTCTCCAATCTTCCTCTGACAAAGATGAAAGAAATACTTCCATTTCTTGATGCAAATCAGAAAAGGCTTGTTTAGTTAAGGCGACTGTACTGACGTCAAATTCTTTCCATTCCGGCTTCTCAATGCCTTGTAATCTCTTAAACCATAAATAATCAACACTGAGTACATGAGAGAATGTTTTACTTATTGTAGGAAATGAATTTTTCGCTTCTCGATGATATATTGCTTCACCTTGAGAACCGACATGATCTAATAATTTCTGAGTAGCCCATTGGTGATAGTGAAACATAGTTTGCCATTTCATTTTTGAATCCCCCTTTTAAAAATTGTGAATATTCTCCATAGTAACACTTTATCGAGGTAATACACTACCACTGTAGTTTGTTATAATTTGGAAAATAATAATTGAAGTTACTGAATGCCCCCCTTATACTCGTTATAAAGGGGTGTTTCATATGGTTTTATTAACAGGCGAAAATTTACACTTAGAAGAAATGCGTTCTATTTTATATAATAATGAAAAAGTTGATTTAGATACCGATGCATTGGCTCGTGTACAAAAAAGTAGAGAAGCAGTTGAACGAATTGTTAGCGAAGGAAGAACCGTTTATGGCATCAACACAGGGTTCGGTAAATTTAGTGACGTAAGTATCGACGAGGAAGATGTGCATGCACTGCAGTTACATTTAATTCGTTCACATGCTTGCGGAATAGGAGAGCCGTTTGAAGAACGAGTGTCTCGTGCCATGGTTGTTCTTCGTTTAAATGCGTTATTAAAAGGATTTTCGGGAATACGAGTAGACGTATTAAAGCGCTTAGCTTATATGGTAAACCACTCAATTCATCCTGTTATTCCGTCTCAAGGCTCGCTTGGTGCATCCGGTGACCTAGCTCCCCTTTCTCATTTAGCCATTGTATTGGTTGGTGAAGGTTTCGTGTGGAAAGATGGACAGCAAGTAGCTGCGAAACAAGTGTGGGACGATCACGGACTTGATCCGCTAGTTCTTGAAGCTAAAGAAGGCCTTGCTTTAATTAATGGAACACAAGCAATGACAGCTCAAGGTGTGGTTAATTGGTTAGAGGCAGAAACACTAGCTTACCAAAGTGAATGGATTGCAGCCATGACAATGGAAGCACTTCATGGAATTACAGATGCATTCCATCCTGCTGTGCATCAAGCAAGAGGTTATGTTGAACAAGTGGACGTAGCAAGAAGAATGCTTGAATGGCTTGAAGGAAGTCAGCTAGTCACGAAACAAGGTGAGAAGCGAGTTCAAGATGCGTATTCTCTGCGATGCATTCCACAAATTCATGGAGCGAGTTGGCAAGTACTGGGCTATGTAAAAGAGAAGCTTGAAATTGAAATGAATGCGGCAACTGACAATCCTCTGATCTTTGAAGATGGGGAAGTCATTATTTCAGGTGGGAACTTCCACGGGCAGCCAATCGCTTTTGCAATGGATTTCTTAAAGCTGTCAGTAGCTGAATTAGCTAATGTGTCAGAACGTCGTATTGAACGTTTAGTAAATCCACAATTAAACGAAGGATTGCCACCATTTTTAAGTCCACAACCAGGGCTGCAATCTGGCGCAATGATTCTACAATATGCCGCGGCAAGCTTAGTTTCTGAAAATAAAACCTTGGCCCATCCAGCTTCAGTGGATTCAATTCCATCTTCTGCAAATCAAGAAGATCATGTAAGTATGGGAACAATCGGCGCACGACACGCTGGTATGATGATTCAAAATGCACGTCGTGTTCTTGCAATCGAAGCATTCTGCGCACTTCAAGGATCGGAATACCGTGGGAAAAACAAAATGTCGCCTTCACTCCAAGACAAGTGGGATGAATATCGCTCATTCACACCGTCGATGGATGAAGACCGAGTTTTCAGCACAGATATCGAGCGTATTAGTGCATACATGAAAAAGGAAACAGGCAAACCTGTCTATTCTAGTAAAGTAAGTATTACCGTATAAACAGCAGCAGACTCCAGATAGTAAGTAGTTCAGATAACGTGGAGAAACAATAGAATTGGCATTGGAAATCGAGTATGAAATCGCATAGATTTTATACTCGTTTTTTTATTGATATGTAGGGGATATTCATATAGTTGTTATTTGATGTACGAAAAATATACAAAATGAATAGTAAATTTATATTAAAATATAATTGTGGAGAACTTGGTCCTGTTCTGTTAAAGGACAGGTTTGTCGAAGAAATTAAGAGGGGGATAGAATTAATGGACAATTGTTATGAACATAAAGACATCCCAAAATGGGCATTTGAAAAAATTGAGATAACAAAGCCAGACCCTATGTGGGAGGACAAAGGTATTCAAGAGAAAGAAGAACTTTACAATTTACTTTCTGCTTTTGGTGTTAAGCAAGTAGAACATATAGGTAGCACAGCAATTCCTAATTTGCCCGCTAAACCAATTATCGACTTAATGGCTTCTATTCCATCATTTCAACATATCAACAAAATAGTGAAAAGCCTATCATTGCACGATTGGCATTATGTACCTCCCGAATTAGACAATCAGCCATGGAGAAGATTTTTTGTTAAAGTGAAGAACGATAAACGAGTAGCTCATTTACATCTAATGCAAGAAGGAGAAGATCGTTGGGAAAAACAACTTAAATTTAGAAATAAACTAAGAACTAATGCACACCTTGCAGAGGAATACGCTTCAATTAAAAGCCAATTAGCACAAGAGTTTAATAATGACCGTGAGAAATATACTGAAGCAAAGACAGAATTTATAAATCAGGCGTTATCTAACTAAGTAGGTGATTTAATGAAGAAACTCCTATTAAATAAGATAAGCTCAGTGCAATAAACTCTGAGCTTTTTCTTATTTTATATGTATTTACATCGATTTCAGTTGATTGAAATGGAGGCGGCGACTCCGGAGGAATCAGCACAAATTGAAGACTCTGCACTGAGCAACGCGAAGGAAGCGGCTGAAGTTGTGCCCGCGGAAAGCGCCAGCCGCAATGAAAATCAGCATTTACTTTGTATTCACACTCAAAAACAGACTCCAGTTCAAAACTTGGAGTCTGCTTTTCATTATTTCACACCATATTTCCGATCAAGCTCAACTAAATGTGCATCAGGATGATGACCATTCATGATTAAATCCCTTAAAATATGAGATCCCAACATGCTATAAACCGTCCCATTTCCACCGTAGCCTAGTAAGTAATAGTGCTTTTCCTTCGTAGGATGTTGTCCGATGAAAGGCAAATTATCAATAGATTCTCCAAAGGTTGCACCGTAAACGTAATCAGTTTCAAGGTCATATTGCGGAAACAAATCTTTTAATTTTTCCAGTAAAATTTCACCGCGGTTTTCTATTAATTCTAAGGATTGAGGAGCTTGTGCATTTTCCTCATCTAATCCTCCAATGATGATTCGATTTTCAGCAGTCGTTCTAACATACAGATAAGGACGAGCCGTTTCCCAAATTAATGCTTGTTCATGCCATTGAGTAAAATCATCTACAGGCTTGGTTACCATCGCATAGGAGCGATTGATGTCAGCTCCAATACGATTACCAACAGGAACAGTCTCATATCCAGTCGTATAAATAATATTACTTGAACTAAATTCACCAACCGATGTTCTTACTGAAATTTGATCATCAATCGTAAAAACGTCTTGAACCTCTACAAATTCAAACAAATGGCCACCTTTTTCTTCAATAATATCAAGAACACCATTTACAAATTTATAAGGGTTAACTTCAGCGTCATCAAAAGTGACTAGAGCACCAGCTTTGGTAAATGCCATATGCTTTGAAAGCTCTTCTTGTTCCCAGTAGTCACAAGGGAAGCCATGTTTCTTTAATGTTTCGTATTCTTTTTTTATTTTCGGAACGTCTTCTTCAGAACTTGCATAACAAATACTTGGACGCATAATAAAATCTGCTGAAGATGGAAGACGTTTTGCCACCATCTTTAACTGATTAACAGCTGCATAGCATATTTGATAAAAACGTACGGCTTCTTGTTCACCAATTTGGTCAATTAATTCATGAAGCATAATATCATTAGAATATTGGAGCAAGCCGGTATTAGCCATCGTACTGCCTGTAGCCATTTGACGTTTATCTAATACAGCTACTTTTAATCCCGCTTCAACAAAGGCTAGGGCGGTTAATGATCCAGACATGCCACCTCCAACAATGATGACATCGTATTTTTCTAACTTATCTGGAGCTTGTCTTGTTGCTTTATTTGGTAAGGTTGATGGCCAATAGACAGAGCCGTTATGAATATCCACGAGTTGTATCCCCAATCATTTTTATCTATCTCTTTATACCCAAAGGCTGCAATATTTAAGCAAGCTTTGACAACTTCATAAATTATGTTGAGATTATTTTGTTATAATGACTAATAGATAGTGAGCAAGTGAAAGGACGATGCAATGATGAATGAAAATACAAATAAACCTCATATTTTATTAATAGATGGCATGGCCCTATTATTTCGATCTTTTTTTGCAACATCAGTGTTTGGGCAATTCTTAAGAAATGAACATGGAGTCCCAACTAACGGTGTGCAAGGATTTGCTAGACATGTATTAACCGCTAAACAAATGATGCAACCGACACATATGGCGGTATGTTGGGACATGGGGATGCATACGTTCCGCAATGACTTATTCGACGGCTATAAATCAAACCGTCCTGCACCTCCTGAAGAAATGCTTCCTCAATTTGATATGGCGAAAGACATTTCTAAAATGCTTGGTTGGCAAAATTTTGGTGAAGTAGGCATGGAAGCAGATGATCTAATTGGATCAATGGCGTGTAAGTGGCAAAATGAAGCAAATATTACCATTATAAGTGGCGATAAAGATTTGCTGCAATTGTTAAGTCCTACTACTAAAATAGCCTTCACGAAAAAAGGTTATTCTATCTATGATGAATTTACGTATGAACGATTCCTTGAAGAATATCAAATCGAACCTTCTGTGTTTGCTGATGTTAAAGCTTTTATGGGAGATTCGAGTGACGGATACCCAGGGGTAAAAGGTATTGGGCTTAAAAGTGCCTTACAATTAATTCAAACGTATGGCTCTGTTGAAGGCGTTATTGACGCGATAGGGGAATTAAAGCCTGCGCAACAAAAGAAAATTCAAGAGAATCTAGATATGTTACGTTTATCCAAAAAATTAGCAACCATTCATTGTGAAATGGATTTGCCAATTGAATTGGACGAATTACGAATTCCAACGTATAGTAAACAACATTTAACATCACTTGAAGAAGCAGGTTTTGGATTGACTAGCAGACATGCCCAGTCCTTGTATTCGATTTAAATTGGAGGAATGATTGTGGATATTGTTACACATTTAATGCATATGAAGGATTGTATACTTGGACAATCGACAGATTTAGCTCGTATTATCACAGAGGAACAAAATGCGCGTTATCCAGAACTGAAACGCGTAGAGTTAGACTTGTATCCACTACGTGTTGAACTAGTCGAATTATATGGTGCCTGTTTAGGGATGACCGAAGAACAGCGCGTTTTTGTTTTAAAAGAGTGGGGAGAAAGAGCCGGAACTCACACGGCTAGAATGCAACAAATCACAATTGATATGATGCTTCGTGAAGTACCTCATTATCGAAATACGATTGGTAGCGTCATTAAATATGAAGCTCAAAAATTAAATTTAAGCGCGAACGAATTGTATGATGTAATTGATGTTTTAGATCGTTCCATTAACGATGTTGTTTATTTTTTCAGTGTTCCATTTGTCCGTCATGACCAAGAGCAACTAGCCTTCTCTCAACAAATGGTTGTAGAATTGTCTGTGCCAGTAGTTTCAATCAATGATGATATTGCTGTTTTGCCATTAATCGGTTCAATGAATGCTGAAAGATCACGTGTTTTACAAGAGCGTGCTTTAACAGAAGCTTCTCGTTTACAAATCAAACATCTCATCATTGATTTATCTGGCGTCCAAACAATTGATACATTCGTAGCGCAACAATTGTTTAGTTTACTGGATGCGCTATCCTTAATAGGTGTAAAAGGTACGGTTAGTGGAATATCGCCAATTATTGCCCAAACGCTTGTCCATTTAGGGTTGGATTTCGGAAAAGTAGGAAGTTATTCATCCCTTAAACGAGCTCTATCTGTTATTCAATCAAATTAGTATGAGGTGCCATTTTAACGAAGGTTAAAATATCTTTATTATTTTCATAAGAGACATGACGAATTTGGCTAGCACGATTTCTTCCTCCGTTATCATGGAGGGTGAGTGTTAAGCCATTTTCTTTTTCTTCAAACCCAATGAGAGGTACCCAATGATAAGCAAATTCGAATTTGCTAAACCATCGTAACCCAAAATATCGATCAAACTTACAAGCAACAGGATGTCCAGCCAGTAACTCTGCTTTAGCCTCTTCAATCGTACAAGATTCTATGGTCCAATTTGGTCCAAGCAATTTGCGTAAATTACGCTTGAAACGCCATGTGAATAAACCAATCCGCGTACCACCAAGTAATCCGTATAATTGATTTATTTGATAGGGGCATGAATTGGGCATCCAATAACGAAGAATGCTCCACGCCGTTACAGGACCACATGCTGATGCATGATAATTTTCATCAATGGACGCATCATATTGAGAGAAACCTTCTAAATCTAATTGAACTCGCATATTTTCACCTCAATAAAAAGAGTTTTTCCGTCTGATTTCACAGTACGGAAAAACTCTTTTTTTGTGAAATATAAAGACTAAGACTTCAAGGTATTGTAAATATCAAAATAAAAAGCGGCACTTAACCTAATGTGTTAAGTGACCGATTATTTTCTTTTATTAATATTTGTAAAGCTGCACGGAAAGAGATATGAGATTCTAACTCTACTTGAATTCCTGCTTGAACGATTTCACGAACAAATCTAGGATTAAATCCAACATAGATAGGACGTACACCCATCAATTTTAAAGAATTGTTTAATTGATAAAGTTCATCTGTTAACTCCGTATAATCAAATGCTTGAATATCTTCAACTGTAACACCTGTGAAGTCAAAAATAGCTTTTTCAGTGTCACGATGCTTTCCGATATAGGCTAAAGTATTTGTTCGAATGCTATCGAATCTTTCTTTAAACATATGACCAGCGATCGGCACCAAAATTGTACTAGGTACAACTGAAGGAATAATAGGAGATGCCATATTTTTAATAATTCCTTGATAGTATTTAATTTGTTCTTTTAGTTCCTGTATTTCAAGTTCTTGGGACATTTTGCACCTCAAAGCTATTTTTCTTAAAGTATAGCACTACCTAATAGTGTGTTGCACCTGTATTAGTGAAATTTGTGGTTTATTCATACTATAAGCAGTTAAATCGACATAATAAAAAAAGGTAGACACATGGTCTACCCGTTTTGGCTTTGTAAAAATTCAGTTACTTGCTCAGGTGATTTCGCGTTCGCACTATGCAAATGACCCTTTTTATCCCCATTTTGATAAATCAATAAACTCGGAATGCCCATAACATCATATTTATCTGCAACTTCAGGCAGTTCATCACGGTTGATTTCAAACCATTTGTATTGTTTATATTCTTCTATTATAGGATCAATAAACATATCCATTCTTGTGCAGTCTGGACACCATCCTGCCGTGAATTTGACGATGACTTCTTCATCTTTAGAAATGATTTGGTTAAATTCTTCCATTGTTGAAATAGCTTTCATGTATTCGTTCCTCCTTGGTCTTTAGGAACAGTTTACATGGTATTTCATTGTAAGAATAGCATTTTGTATTTCTTATTGAAGCTGTTGTTTATATCCTTGGTATTGTTGAACTGTTTGTTGAATTTCTTTTGTATCAGCAGGAGTCAGTGCATACCAACCATGTTTAAATTGAAGTTCATAAAAGTTTCTCTGTTGTTTTGAAATATCACGTAATTGAGAAAAAATCATTTGATATAGTGCATCATGACTCGCTTCTTGAGTCGCTGTTTCATAGGCACTACATAAATGCTTTTCCATCGACAAAGCATCGCTAATTAAATCTCGATCATTTAATTGAGGCGTTTCTGCAAAAGGAGTCTCTGTATTTTGAACGGTTGATTTATTCACGACATCGGACCTCCTTCGTTTTGTTTTAAGAATTTTAAAATCTCGTCATAATGTTTTGTATGCATCTGTTGTGCAGCCTCACACTCTTTTTTAATGTCGGGAAGCTGGCATGTTTGCGCGACCCAATCCATTTTTTTAGATGCTAGTAAATTCCAAGACAACATATCGCTTAAGTATAAGAGGTCCTTGGAAGATACCATTTTTGGTGGTTCAGGATACATAGCTTGTTGATCAGCTGGTTGAGAAAATAAATTCACGAATAAAACCTCCTTTAAAGTCGAAATTAGTATGCACGGTATCTTCTCATGTATACGAAATCAAATTTTTTCGGAATATGTAAGGAAAACGATGCATAATACTCTTTAATCATTCATAAAATAGTTGGTAAGGTATTGGCATTTGTGAAATGTTTTCTGTTTATATTAGTTTGAATTACTAAAATCGATATGTAATTGAACATATTTGTATTAATCATCTACAGAATGAAATACAAACATTTGATTTAATTTATTTTGAGATCTTATTTAGTGTGGTAAGTTGTGAATCGAGATTTTTTACCAATTCTTTTGTCATTTAAATATTGCGAAAAAAGAGAAAATGATCTAGTATTAGATTCATAGATGGTGTTTCTATTTTTTTTGATTTAAAAATGAATGAGTATTCATTCAAGAATTTGATGAGGAGGTTTTTCAAGTGTCATTTCAAATTAAAAAAGCGGCAGTTTTAGGATCGGGCGTTATGGGTTCTGGCATCGCAGCACACTTAGCAAATATCGGTATTCCTACATTGTTATTAGATATGGTACCTCGAGATTTATCAGAGGACGAAAAGGGAAATTCGTCGGCAAGAAATCGTGTGGCTCAAACTGCACTTACTAAATTACTAAAACAAAAGCCTGCTCCATTAGCTTCTAAGAAAAATTTAGCTTTGCTAACAGCTGGAAACTTTGAAGATGATTTAGAGAAGTTGAAAGATGTAGATTGGATTATCGAAGTAATTGTTGAAAACTTAGATATTAAAAAAGGATTATATGAAAAAATTGATGCTGTTCGCAAACCAGGAACGATTGTGACATCCAATACATCAGGTATTAGCATTAATGCAATGAGTGAAGGTCGTTCAGATGATTTCCAAAAGCACTTCCTTGGAACGCATTTCTTTAATCCACCGCGCTATTTAAAATTGCTTGAAGTTATACCGGCAGAAACTACACTTCCTGAAGTCGTAGAGTTCATGAAATCATTTGGTGAAGATAAGTTAGGTAAAGGCGTTGTACTTGCGAAAGACACACCGAACTTTATTGCGAATCGTATCGGAACTTATGGTTTACTGATTACACTTCGTGAAATGTTAGCAAGAGGATACTCAGTAGGTGAGGTTGATTCGGTAACAGGTCCAGCAATTGGTCGACCGAAATCAGCAACATTCCGTACATTAGATGTAGTCGGTTTAGACACTTTCGGCCATGTCGCGAAAAATGTGTATGACCAAACAACTGGAGAAGAACAAAAAGTATTTGAATTACCTCCGGTGTTAAACAAAATGCTTGAAAATGGTTGGTTAGGTGCAAAATCAGGTCAAGGTTTCTTCTTGAAGAAAGACAAAGAAATTCTTGAGCTAAATACAGAAACAATGGAATACGAACCTGTTAAAAAGTTGAGAACACCATCACTAGAGATGGCAAAACAACAAAAAGGGTTAGCTGCTAAAGTAAAAACTCTTACTTATGCTAATGACCGTACAGGTGAGTTATTATGGAGTGTTTTGGCTCCAACGCTTGTGTATTCAGCAAAACTACATGGTGAAATTGCTGACGATATCGTAGCCATCGATAACGCTATGAAGTGGGGCTTCGGTTGGGAACAGGGACCGTTTGAAGTGTGGGATGCATTAGGGGTGAAAGAATCAGTTGAAAAAATGAAGGCTGAAGGATTAGAAATTCCTACCTTCGTTCAATCCCTATTAGATAGTGGTCATGAGTCATTCTATTTTGAACAAGATGGAGATCTTTATTTCTTCAACGGAACGGAATATGAATTGATTCCAACAAATGAAAAAGTAATTAATCTTAAACGATATAAAAAGAAACATGGCGTTATTAAAAAGAATTCGGGTGCTAGTTTAATAGACCTTGGAGATGGAATCGCACTTCTTGAATTCCATTCACAATCAAATGCGATTGGCTTAGACATTTTACAAATGATTAACTTTGCTGTTGATGAAGTTGAGAAGAACTTCAAGGGGCTTGTCATTGGGAATCAGGGCAAGAACTTCTGTGTCGGTGCTAACCTTGGGATGATTTTAATGGAAGCACAAGATGATAATATTTTTGAACTTGATTTCACAGTTCGAGCTTTCCAAAATGCCATGATGAAAATCAAATACAGTTCAAAACCTGTCGTTGCTGCACCATTTGGCATGACTCTTGGCGGCGGTGCTGAAGTTTGTTTACCAGCTGCACACATCCAAGCATCAATGGAGACGTATATGGGCTTAGTAGAAGTCGGCGTTGGTCTGATTCCAGGCGGCGGTGGAAACAAAGAGTTATACATGAAGCATTTAAAAGGCTTACCAAACGGTGTCCATACAGATTATCTATACGTTGCATCTAAAGTGTTTGAGACAATTGCCATGGCGAAAGTTTCAACATCTGGTGAAGAAGCAAGAGAAAACAATTTCTTGAATTTCGCAGATGGAATCAGTGTGAATGCAGACCATTTAATCTATGATGCGAAACAAGCTGCTTTGGCCTTGTATGAAGGAAATTATAAAGCACCACTACGTGAAAAAATTCCTGTAACTGGTGAGTCTGGTTATGCAGCATTACTTTTAGGAGCAGAAGGTTTATTCCTTTCAGGATTTGTTAGCGAACATGACTTGAAAATAGCGAAAAAATTAGCATTTGTGTTAGCTGGTGGAAAAGTACCGTACGGCACATTAGTAGATGAGCAATACTTACTTGATTTAGAACGTGAAGCATTCTTAAGTTTAGTTGCAGAACCTAAATCACAAGCAAGAATGCAAAACATGTTAGTAAAAGGAAAGCCTTTACGTAACTAGGTTGCGATTGGGTAAAAGGAGGAAAACTTATGCGCGAAGCAGTACTTGTATCAGGTGCAAGAACACCTGTAGGGAAAGCGAAAAAAGGCTCTTTAGCAACAGTTCGTCCTGATGATTTTGGGGCATTGGTCATTAAAGAAACATTACGTAGAGCTGGCGGATATGATGGTCCAATCGATGATTTAATTCTAGGATGTGCAATGCCAGAAGCTGAACAAGGTATGAACGTTGCACGTAATATTGGAGCTTTAGCTGGATTACCAGATACAACTCCTGCAATTACAATCAATCGTTTCTGTTCATCAGGTTTGCAATCGATTGCGTATGCTTCAGAACGTATTATGCTAGGACACTCTCAAGCGATTATCGCTGGTGGAGTTGAATCGATGAGTATGGTTCCGATGATGGGGAATACGATTCGACCAAATGCTAAATTAGCAGAAACGGCACCTCAATATTATATGGGGATGGGTCATACAGCTGAGCAAGTTGCCATGAAGTATGGAATTAGCCGTGAAGATCAAGATGCATTTGCTGTTCGTTCTCATGCGAATGCTGCAGCTGCAATCGCAGCTGGTAAATATGCAGATGAAATCGTACCAGTTGAAGTAACAAAACGATATGTGGATGAAAACAATAAGCCACAAGAAAAAATATTTATGTTCGAAATGGACGAAGGTGTTCGTGAAGGCACGAATATGGAGACTCTTGCGAAACTTCGACCTGCATTCAATGCTCGTGGAACTGTAACAGCTGGTAACGCGTCACAAACTTCTGATGGAGCGGGTGCACTACTTGTTATGGATCGTGAAGTTGCGGAAGCACAAGGGTTAAAACCACTTGCTAAATTCCGATCATTTGCAGTTGGTGGAGTACCTCCTGAGGTAATGGGAATTGGACCAATTGTGGCTATTCCTAAAGCGCTTAAAATCGCTGGCTTATCAATTGAAGATATCGATCTTTGGGAGCTTAATGAAGCATTTGCATCACAATCGATTCAAGTTATTCGTCATTTAGGAATTGATATTAATAAAGTAAATGTCAATGGTGGAGCTATTGCATTAGGTCATCCACTAGGGGCAACTGGTTCAATTTTAACAATCAAAATGATTCACGAATTAAAACGTCAAGGCAAACAATTTGGTGTTGTTACGATGTGTATTGGTGGCGGAATGGGTGCTGCTGGAGTATTTGAAATTCTTTAATAATTGTCAGAAAAATAGATTAGCCAAGATTTATATAATAGGAGGAACTAAACATGACGAATTCAGTTGAGAATATGATTAAGGGCGGAAGCTTTTTAGTAGAAGACGTGGCTTTAGATCGCGTATTCACACCAGAAGATTTTACAGATGAACATAAAATGATTGCTAAAACAACAGAAGAGTATGTGAATAATGAAGTATTTCCTGTCATTGAAAAACTTGAAAACCATGAATTTGAACACTCAGTAAAACTATTAAAATCTGCAGGAGATTTAGGTCTTCTTGGTGCTGATGTTCCTGAAGAATATGATGGCCTTGGATTAGACAAAATTTCTTCCGCTTTAATCGCTGAAAAAATGTCAAAAGCTGGTGGGTTTTCGATTACTCATGGTGCCCATGTTGGAATTGGTTCACTACCAATCGTTCTTTTTGGTAATGAAGAACAAAAACAAAAGTACCTACCTAAGCTTGCAACTGGGGAATTGATTGCAGCGTATGCATTAACAGAACCTGGTTCAGGATCAGATGCTTTAGGAGCGAAAACATCTGCTAAGTTAAATGCAGAAGGTACTCATTATGTACTTAACGGCGAAAAGCAATGGATTACAAACGCAGGATTTGCTGATGTATTTGTTGTTTATGCAAAAATTGATGGAGAACATTTCTCTGCATTCATCGTTGAACGTGAATATGATGGTGTTTCTGTTGGTGCGGAAGAGAAGAAAATGGGGATTAAATCATCTTCGACACGTACTTTAATTCTTCAAGATGCTCAAATCCCAGTAGAAAACCTACTTGGTGAAGTTGGCCGTGGCCATGTGATTGCATTCAATATTTTAAACATTGGGCGATACAAATTGGGAGTAGGTACAGTTGGTGCTTCTAAACGTGCGTTTGAATTAACAGTTGCTTATACAAACCAACGTCAACAATTCAAAACACCGATCTCGTCTTTCAATTTAACAAAAGAAAAATTGTCTACAATGGCAGCGCGCTTATATGCATCTGAAAGCTTAATCTATCGTACAGTTGGTTATTTCGAAGATCGTATGAGCCAATTAAGTGCGGAAGAACAAAAAGACGGTAAAGCAATTGCAGCTTCGATTGCAGAATATGCAATTGAATGTTCAATCAATAAAGTATTTGGTACAGAAGTTTTAGATTACATTGCAGATGAAGCGGTTCAATTACATGGTGGTTATGGCTTTATGCAAGAGTATGAAGTAGAACGTATTTACCGTGATTCACGTATTAACCGTATTTTTGAAGGTACAAATGAAATTAATCGTTTGTTGATCCCTGGAACTTTCCTTCGAAAAGCGATGAAAGGTGAAC
The DNA here is from genome assembly GCF_057785155.1 of Paenisporosarcina sp. Lineage (NCBI taxonomy): Bacteria > Bacillati > Bacillota > Bacilli > Caryophanales > Caryophanaceae > Paenisporosarcina > Paenisporosarcina sp. The sequence continues at coordinate 64,497 of NZ_JBYNRN010000021.1, read as the reverse complement.
TTCCACTTCTTCAAAAAGCAAAAGCACTTCAAGAAGAGTTATTAATGATGATGCCTGAGGAAATCGAGGACGCACCATTAGCTCAAGAAAAAGTAATTGTACAAAATGCCAAGAAAATTGGTTTGTTAGCTGCTGGTTTAGCGGCTCAACGTTATGGTGCTAAGCTTGAAACTGAGCAAGAAGTATTAGCAAACATTGCTGATATCGTTAATAATTTATTCGCGATGGAATCAGCTGTATTGCGTACAGAAAAAGCGATTCAACGTGATGGTGTTGAAAAAGCGAACCAAAAACTTCTATACACACAAATTTTCTGTCAAGAAGCATTCGAGTGTATTGAAAAAGACGCGAAGGAAACATTAATCGCAGCAGTAGAAGGAGATAACTTACGTATGATGCTTTCAGCTCTTCGTAAATTAACTCGTTCAACTCCTTACAATGTAATTGCTAAAAAACGTGAAGCATCAGTGAAAATTATTGATGCAGAAAAGTATATTGTCTAAATAACCAAATCCGACCGCTTCTGATGAGGCGTTCGGGTTTCTTTTTTGATATCATAAATAAAAATAGGAGGTAGAATAATGGCTATTACGTATTATGGATATCCTAATTGTGGATCGTGCATAAAAGCAAAGTCTTGGTTAAATGCTGAAGGAATTGAGTATCATGATGTACATATAGTTGAAACTCCGCCTTCAAAAGAAGAGTTGAAAAAAATTGTAGAAACGAGTGGATTTCCACTTAAAAAGTTTTTTAATACGAGTGGCATGAAATACAGAGAGTTAAGTTTAAAGGATAAAATCCCGACTATGTCAGATGATGAACAGTTAGAAATGCTAGCTTCTGACGGGATGCTTATTAAGCGACCACTCGTGACAGATGGTGAGAAAGTAACGGTTGGATTTAAGGATTCAGATTTCGCAGAGAATTGGAAAAGAGTTTGAACATATCTTGTTTTTAGTCGGTGAATATGTCAAACTGAAATTGAAAAGATTACATATGTGGAGGGGTATAATATGAGCACACCAAAAGATTTACGTTACTCTGAAGAACACGAATGGGTTAAAGTAGAAGATGGTAAAGCACGTATCGGAATTACACATTTTGCACAGTCAGAACTTGGTGACATCGTATTCGTTGAACTACCACAAGTAGGCGATGAAATTAAATCGAACGAACCTTTCGGAAGTGTTGAATCTGTTAAAACTGTTTCTGAACTTTATGCACCAATTAGCGGTAAGGTAATTGAAGTGAATAGTGAATTAGAAGACAGCCCTGAATATGTAAACGAATCACCATATGAAAATGCATGGATGATCGTAGTTGAGCCTACAGATACTGCTGAAGTGGATGCACTTATGACGGCAGAGCAATATGAAGAAATGACTAAAGAGTAATAGACTTAAAAAACGCCGATCACTTTTCGGCGTTTTTTCTTTACACTGAATTTAATTTAGGAGTGAAGAGGATGAGTAGTGATAAAGTGATTGTGGTTGAAGGAAGATCAGACAAGCTCAGAATCAATATGGTATTAGCAGAACCACTTGAGATTATTTGTACAAATGGAACTGCCAGTCCAACTAAAATAGAAGAACTATTAACTCCTTACGAAGAGTATGAGATATTTATATTCGCAGATGCGGATGCTTCAGGTGAAAAACTCCGACAAATTTGCAAACGAGCGTTTCCTGAAGCACGACATCTATATACAGATGAAAAATTTAAAGAAGTTGCCACAACCCCTCTAAAAGTGTTAGCCTCAATATTATTAAATGCACATATTGATGTAAAAAAAGAATTTTGCGGTTAAAAGGATGTAATAGTTATGGAAGAATGGACTCGAGAAGAGTGGGAAACTACTTCAATGAGCGAAGAAATGACAGCATATTACTTGTACGCGCCAATGTGTGGAACCTGTCAAGTTGCCTCAAAAATGCTGTCAGTTGTTAAAGAAATGATGGTAGACGTTAAGATTGGTCAAGCGAATTTGAATTTTGTAGAGTCATTGGCTGCTGATTATCAAATTGAAAGTGTTCCTTGTTTATTAATAACTGAGCAGGGAAAAGTTCGTGAAAAAATATATGCATTTCACTCAGTACCTTATTTATACGAAAAATTAAAAAGAAAATAATTGACGAAGAAAATTGAACATGTTACATTATCATTCGTACTTAAAAATTTAATATCGTTGCTCTTATTAAGAGAGGTGGAGGGATAGTGCCCTATGAAACCCAGCAACCGTCACAATTTGTGAAATGGTGCCAAATCACTCAAAGCAATTGCTTTGATAGATGAGAGAATGGTCTGACGTATATATATCTATGCGCTTATGTCCCTTCTGCTTGTCTGCAGAAGGGGCTTTTTTGTTTCCTCAAATAAATAATTTTGTTGGTTGAGAGGAACACTAACAGGGATACGCAGAGGAATAGCAATATTAAGTCACAAGTGCTCCTTAATGATTAAGCAATCGCAGAAGATACTAAAAATTATAGGAATAAAAGAGGTGAGTATGATGATTGTATTGGAGAATCTATCGAAAACGTTTCAAACAACGAATGGTAAATTAAAGGCAGTAGATCATATCAATTTAACAGTAAATCAAGGCGAAATTTTTGGAATCATTGGCTACAGTGGTGCTGGGAAAAGTACATTGATACGTTTGTTGAATGGATTAGAAAAGCCTACTGAAGGCTCAGTAACAGTGAATGGTCAAAACATATCAGCTAGTAAAGGTCATCAACTCCGTCTAGCAAGACAAAAAGTTAGCATGATATTCCAGCATTTTAATTTATTGTGGTCACGAACTGTAGAAGACAATATATCATTCCCGCTAGAAATAGCTGGAATCAGTAAAATAGAGCGCCAAAAGCGAGTGAAAGAATTAATCGAGCTTGTAGGGTTAACCGGTAGAGAGAAAGCCTATCCATCTCAACTGTCAGGTGGTCAGAAACAACGTGTCGGAATTGCTCGTGCACTTGCCAATCAACCTGAAGTGTTGTTGTGTGATGAAGCTACCTCAGCTTTAGATCCTGAAACAACTGATTCAATTCTAGAATTATTAGTTGATATCAATAATCGACTTGGTCTGACCATTGTATTGATTACACATGAAATGCACGTGATTCGTAAAATATGCCATCGTGTTGCCGTAATGGAGGCTGGCAAAATTGTTGAACAAGGAAACGTTCTTCAAGTCTTTCAAGCTCCAAAGCAAGCGATTACGAAACGTTTCGTTTCACAAATTAGTGGAAACGTAACAGCTAATCAAACAATTGCTCATTTAAAAGAACAATACCCTACAGGGAAATTAGTCAAATTAGTTTTTGTTGGAGATCGGACAGAGCAGCCAATCTTATCTCGATTAATTAAGCAATTTCAAGTAGAAGTGAATATTGTTCAAGGCAATATTGAACAAACTCAAAACGGTGCATATGGAACCTTGTACTTACAACTTGATGGCGATGCGAGAGCTATTGATGAAGCGATTAAGTACTTACATGATCAAGAAGTTCAAACGGAGGTGATTTCACATGATTGAAAACCTTCTACCGAATGTTGACTGGGACAAAATGTGGGAAGCAACACTTGAAACTTTATATATGACAGCAATGGCAACAGGCTTCACATTTGTGATTGGACTAGGCTTAGGGGTTTTGCTTTTCTTAACGAGTCCACATCAAGTATGGGCAAATAAGATGGTTTATTGGTTGACTGGCGCGTTTGTAAATATCTTTCGTTCCATCCCGTTCATTATTTTAATCATCTTGCTAATCCCGTTTACGAAGTTTCTGTTAGATACGATTCGGGGAGCAAATGCCGCACTACCAGCACTAATTATTGGCGCAGCACCCTTTTATGCACGAATGGTTTTAATTGCTTTACGTGAAATTGATAAAGGCGTCATTGAAGCTTCTCGTTCGATGGGAGCAAAAACTTCCACAATCATTTGGAAGGTTTTATTGCCAGAATCATTACCCGCATTACTATCTGGCCTTACAGTTACAGCTATTGCTTTAGTGGGTTATACAGCTATGGCTGGCATTATAGGTGCTGGCGGATTAGGTAACTTAGCATACTTAGATGGATTTCAAAGAAGTCAAGAAGATGTAGTTCTCGTTTCAACAGTACTCATCCTCATCATTGTGTTTATCGTCCAGTGGGTTGGCGATACGATTACAACAAGAGCAGACAAACGTTAGATTGGTGCCAACGAGTAGTCTCGTTCACATATAAATTAGAAAAAAGGGAGAGACAAATCATGAAGAAATTTGTAGCAGGAATATTATTATCAGTAAGTGCGTTAACATTAGGGGCATGTGGAACAGATAGTGATTCAACATCAGGTTCTAATGGAGAAAACAAAGAATTAGTTGTAGGTGCTTCGAATGTGCCTCATGCAGAAATTTTAGAACAAGCAAAACCGTTGCTTGAAGAGAAGGGAATCGATCTTGTGATTGAAACATATCAAGATTATATCCTTCCAAATGAAGATTTAGAAAATGGCGACTTAGACGCAAACTACTTCCAACATGTACCTTACTTAGAGTCACAAATCGCAGACCACGGGTATGAATTTGAAAATGCTGGTGGAATTCACATTGAGCCAATCGGTGTTTATTCAAAAAAATATGATTCTTTAGAAGAACTTCCAAACGGTGCGTCAATTCTAATTAGTAACTCAGTAGCTGATCATGGACGTATTCTATCGATGTTAGAAGCTGAAGGTTTAATCACACTTGCTGAAGGCATTGATAAAACAAAAGCTGAAGTGAAAGACATTGTCGACAATCCAAAAGATCTTCAATTCGAAGCAGAGTACGAAGCTGCTCTTCTTGTTCAATTATATGAGAACGAAGAAGGTGATGCAGTATTGATTAACTCAAACTACGCAATTGATGCTGGTATTAATCCTTTAGAGGATTCAATTGCGATTGAAAATACAGATTCACCTTATGTAAATATTATTGCCGTTCAATCTGGTAATGAAGATAACGAAGAAATTAAAGCATTAGTAGAAGTGTTAACTTCTAAAGAAATTCAAGACTTTATATTAGAAGAATGGGGCGGCTCTGTCGTACCAGTGAAATAAAGATATGTAAAGACGCCGAGAACTTCGGCGTCTTTTATTGTGGATGAATAAATTGATTGACAGAGTTAGAATGCTGTAAAAATTGATTATTCCGCCTATTTTATAAGACGTTCACTTTAACAAGTAGGTGTGTTAAAGTGTTTTTATCTTTCTAGAGAGAACACTTGTACAATAGAGGAGGACATCATGATGAAGATAAAAATTGGTTTACTTGCAAGAATCGCACTAGCAATTGCACTAGGAATTCTTATTGGGTCTTTTGCGCCTGAAGGTTTAGTACGTCTACTTGCAACCTTTAATGGTTTGTTTGGTAACTTCTTAGGTTTCGTTGTGCCATTAATTATTATTGCTTTTATTGCTCCTGGAATAGCGCAATTAGGCAAAGGCTCAGGAAAACTTTTAGGGTTAGCAACATTTTTCGCCTATTCATCGACATTAGTAGCAGGTTTCCTAGCACTAGTGGTCGGCATGAACGTGTTGCCAAACTTTATTAAACCTAATGCCGTAGGATCTTTTGAAAATCCTGAAGAATTTTTAGCAACTGCTTTCTTCACAGTTGATATGCCTCCAACTTTTGGTATTATGAGTGCTTTATTATTGGCTTTTATATTTGGAATTGGAATGGCCGCTACAAAGAGTGATGTTCTATTAAAAGGTTTTACAGAATTTAACGTCATCATTGAAAAAGTAATCAATCACGTCATTATTCCATTACTCCCAATACATATTTTTGGAATCTTTATGAATATGACATTTGGCGGACAAGTTGCGAAGATCCTTTCTGTATTTGCAGTTGTCTTTGTGATTGTTATTCTTTTACACTTTACAATGTTAATCCTACAATATTCATTCGCAGGAGCTTTAAATAAACAAAATCCATTTAAATTAATGAAAATCATGTCACCTGCGTATTTTACGGCTCTTGGAACTCAATCGTCCGCAGCAACTATCCCTGTAACTTTAAAACAAGCACGCAAAACTGGGGCTTCTGAAAAAGTGACCGATTTCACAGTTCCTTTGTTTGCTACCATACATTTATCAGGAAGTACGATTACACTAGTAACTTGTGCGATCGGGGTTCTTTTATTAAATGGAGAAAGCATTGAAATCACAAAAATTATTCCATTCATTTTCATGCTGGGTATTACAATGATTGCTGCGCCAGGAGTTCCTGGTGGAGCTGTTATGGCAGCGATTGGATTACTTAGTTCAATGCTAGGTTTTAACGAAACAATGGTTGCATTAATGATTGCACTTTACCTAGCACAGGATAGCTTTGGTACAGCTGCAAATGTAACTGGTGATGGCGCATTATCCATGATTGTTGATCGATTTACTCGAGGTAAATCAAAGGTATTAGAGAAAACTGAATCTTAATATTACGTCTATTCCGACTATTCGTCGTTTTGTTTACAGGTCAAATTTACTATGATAGGATAACAAAGCGTCATAGACGATATTAAAGGAGACGGTATATTATGAAAAAATTACTTTTATTACTTGCTGCAACTTCAATGATTCTTGCTGCATGTGGATCTAATGAGGACGAAGCTACAACAACTACAAATGCTTCACCTAAAGAAGAAAAAACAGATACGACAATTGATTTCATGAAATTTTACTTATCAATTTCACAAACAATCAACCAAGCTGATGCTGATTTGAATACTTTTGAACTTGCTCAAGGAAAAGACGCTTTACCTGAAGGCGAAGAATTAACAGCTATGAAAGCAGCTGCAAAAACATCTGCTGACGAAACACTTGCAGCAGTTCAATCAATCGAAATTCCAGCAACACTTTCTGAACAAGAAAAAGAAATTGCTAGCGCATTATCGAAAATGCAAGAATCTTATACAATGAAATCAGAAGCATTAGCTTCTGAAGGAGAAGTTGTATTAGATGAAGCAAACGCAAAATTTGAAGAAGCAGATGCTGAACTAAATGTACTTTTAGAAGAAGCTGAATTAGCACCTTCAAGTATTTTAAAAGAAGTATCACTTTAAGAAAAAAAGTTGTCCGAGCAATCGGGCAGCTTTTTTTTGTTTTTATAAAATAAAAATGTTTAGTAACGTTTTGCTTGGGTATACATACTAATGTGAAAGAAAACAACTACAAAAAAAGTTGAAAATTTGAAAGGAATGATTTACTATCCAATCACTAGACTTCACGTTTACCGAGAGAATGGATCAAGCTTTTAGAAGCACTCACGGAATTGGTTATGTTGATTATCAAAATAATGCTGAATTACGTATGCGTGTCGAAATGAATCGTGATCGTGACTATGAATTAGGTCAACAAGTAGTGGCTCGATTAGAAAGACAAGTACACCGTGATTTATAAATCATAATGTTAAAGCCAGTGGACTCTGTTCACTGGCTTTTTTTGTACAAATCCAAAATAGTTAGCTGTTTATGAATGTCGAAAAAACGAGAAAAAGAATTGAAATCTGTTCTCAATTAGAAATGATTGAATGAAAATGACGTTAAAATTAAAAATGAGTTTATAAAACGTGCTAATTCTAGTGAAATTCTTACTTTTAAACCTTATACTTAGTATTTTTAATAGGGTTTAAAAGATTTGCATGGGCTCTAAATTTCAGTTAAGATTAGAATGATAATAAATTAAGAATGGTTTTTTCATTCATTTATAACACTTGGAGGTAGTAAAATGTCGACTTTAGTTATTCAAGATCTTCATGTAGCCATTGATGGCAAGGAGATTCTTAAAGGGGTAAATCTAACAATTAATACAAATGAAATACATGCAATTATGGGACCTAATGGAACTGGTAAATCAACATTAGCTTCTGCAATCATGGGTCATCCTAAATATGAAGTAACATCTGGTTCAGTTCTTTTAGACGGGGAAGATGTGTTAGAAATGGAAGTTGACGAGCGTGCACAAGCTGGTTTGTTTTTAGCTATGCAATACCCAAGCGAAATTACTGGGGTAACGAATGCCGATTTCCTACGTTCAGCAATTAATGCTCGTCGTGAAGAAGGCGATGAAATTTCTATCATGAAATTCATCCGTGATCTTGATAAAAAAATGGAGTTCCTTGAAATGGATCAAGACATGGCACAGCGTTATTTAAACGAAGGATTCTCAGGTGGAGAAAAGAAACGTAACGAAATTCTTCAAATGATGATGATTCAACCAAAATTTGCTGTTTTAGATGAAATCGATTCTGGATTAGATATAGATGCATTGAAAGTTGTTTCAAATGGTATTAACGAAATGCGTGAAGAAGGTTTTGGATGTTTAATCATTACTCATTACCAACGTCTTCTTAACTACATCACTCCTGATCATGTTCATGTCATGATGCAAGGTAAAGTAGTTAAATCTGGTGGACCAGAGCTAGCTCATAAATTAGAAGCTCAAGGTTATGACTGGATTAAGGATGAACTTGGAATTGAAGACGAAACTGTAGGTCAAGAAGCGTAAGGAAGGGAGACGAACAGCATGACGGTTGAAACGAAATTGGCATTAACCGAGCAAGATGTACGCTCCTATTCTGTTGCAAAACAAGAACCAAATTGGTTTGCGGAATACCGTATTCGTGCTCTAGGCGCGGCTGAGAATTTGCCGATGCCTACGCCAGATAAAACAAAAATAGACAAATGGAATTTTACTGACTTCCCAGTTCACTCGGTTGAGAGTGCAACCTTTTCTTCATTAGCTGAATTGTCAGAAGAAGTGAAATCCATTGTTACTGAAGGTCAACAAAGTGTTTACATTCAACGCAATAATACACCTGCATTTATCCAAGTTTCGGATGAATTAAAATCAAAAGGTGTTATTTTTACTGATATTCAAACAGCTATTCGTGATCATGAAGATCTTGTTAAAAAATACTTCATGACAAATGGTGTAAAAGTTGATGAGCATAAGCTTACAAGTTTAAATGCAGCACTTTTAAATGGTGGTGTATTTGTATATGTTCCAAAAAATGTTGTTTTAGAAGAGCCACTTCAAGCTGTTTTCATGCTTGATGATGCGCAAACTTCTTTATTCAACCATACAATTGTTGTTGCTGATACGAATAGCTCGGTAACTTATGTAGAAAACTATCTATCAACGGTAGAAAATGCAACTGGAATCGTGAACATTATTTCAGAAGTATTTGCTGAAGATAATGCTTCTGTCACATATGGTGCAGTTGATGTATTAGATAAAGGGATTACAACTTATGTGAACCGGCGCGGTGTTGCAAATCGTAATTCTCGTATTGAATGGGCATTAGGATTAATGAATGACGGAGATACGATTTCAGAAAACGTTACTCATTTAGTTGGTGATGCTTCATATGGTGATACGAAAACGGTTGTAGTTGGACGCGGCAAGCAAAAACAAAACTTTACAACGAAAGTTATTCATTGGGGTAAACATTCAGAAGGTTATATCCTAAAGCATGGAGTTATGAAGGATGAAGCTTCTTCTATCTTTAATGGGATTGGAAAGATTGAGCATGGTGCAACAAAAGCTAATGCTGAGCAAGAATCACGTGTCTTAATGTTAAATGAAAAAGCACGCGGAGATGCCAATCCAATATTATTAATTGATGAAGATGATGTAACTGCAGGTCATGCTGCTTCTGTTGGTAGAGTGGATCCATTACAACTTTATTACTTAATGAGTCGTGGTATTTCAAAACAAAATGCAGAGCGTTTAGTAATTCATGGTTTCCTTGCACCGGTTGTAAGTATTTTGCCTATCGAAGGCGTTAAAAAGCAGCTGACGGAGGTTATTGAAAGGAAAGTGCGATAATGATCAGTAAAGACATTCGAAGCTATTTTCCGATATTAAATCAAGAAGTAAATGGACATCCTTTAGTCTATTTAGATAGTGCGGCAACTTCACAAAAACCAATTCAAGTGATTGAAGCTTTGAGGAAGTACTATGAATTAGACAATTCAAATGTACATCGCGGTGTGCATACGCTTGGAAACCGTGCGACGGAAAGTTATGAAGGAGCACGTGAAAAGGTGCGAAAATTCATTTCTGCAAAGTCTACGGAAGAAATAATTTTCATGCGTGGTACAACGACAGCTATTAATACAGTCGCTCAAAGTTATGGTGGAGCAAATGTTGAAGAAGGTGACGAAATTGTCATCACGTATATGGAACACCATTCAAATATTATCCCATGGCAACAGTTAGCGAAGGCTAAAGGTGCAATTCTTAAGTATGTGGACCTTGAAGAGGATGGGACCTTATCACTTGAAAAAGTGACAGAAACCGTTACTGAAAAGACCAAAATTGTATCCATTATGTACGTATCTAATGTTTTAGGGACAATGAATCCTATCAAAGAAATCGCACAAATTGCTCATGAGCATGGTGCTATTATGGTAGTGGATGGTGCTCAAGCTGCACCTCATATAAAAATTGATGTTCAAGATTTGGATTGTGACTTCTTTGCATTTTCAGGACATAAAATGTGTGGTCCTACTGGGATTGGCGTTTTATATGGCAAAAAGGCTTTATTAGAAGTAATGGAGCCTGTTGAGTTTGGTGGAGAAATGATAGATTTTGTTGATCTATATGACTCCACATGGAAAGAACTTCCGTGGAAATTCGAAGGAGGAACACCAATAATTGCGGGTGCAGTTGGACTAGCAGCAGCTATTGATTTCCTTGAAGAGATTGGTTTAGATGAAATTGAAAAACACGAACATCATTTGGCAGCATATGCAATGGATAGAATGTCCACAATTGATGGTTTAACAATTTACGGACCAAAAGATCCTCAAAAAAGAGCAGGACTCGTTACATTTAACTTAAATGATGTTCATCCTCATGATGTAGCTACTGTATTAGATATGCGTGGAATTGCAGTTCGTGCTGGTCATCATTGCGCACAGCCTCTTATGAAGTGGTTGCAAGTAAGTGCTACAGCTCGTGCCAGTTTCTATGTGTACAATTCAGAAGAAGATATTGACGTACTTGTCAAAGGATTGAACACTGCAAAGGAGTATTTTAACGATGTCTTTTAATAATTTAGATCAGCTTTATCGAACAGTCATCATGGACCATTACAAGAATCCTCGTAATAAAGGAACACTTGAGGATGGAAGTGTGACAATTGATATGAATAACCCTACTTGTGGGGATCGTATACATTTAACACTACAAGTTGAAAACGGGCTTGTAGAAAATGCAAAGTTTGATGGTGAAGGATGTTCGATTTCTATGTCATCAGCTTCTATGATGACGCAGGCAGTCAAAGGAAAGAGCATTGATGAAGCATTAAAACTTTCAACTATATTTTCGGATATGATGTTAGGGAAAGAATACGACGATTCGATTGATTTAGGCGATATCGAAGCTTTATCCGGAGTAGCTAAATTTCCAGCACGTATCAAATGTGCAACTTTAGCATGGAAAGCGATGGAAAAAGGCGTATCGAACGACTAAACGCAATCATAAACAGAACGGAGGAAAAGACGATGGCAAAAAAAATGCCTGAAATCGGCGATTATAAATACGGTTTCCACGATAAGGATGTATCTGTATTCCGTTCAAAACGTGGTCTTACAAAAGAAATCGTCCAAACGATTTCAAACATGAAAGAAGAGCCACAATGGATGTTGGATTATCGTTTAAAATCTTTAGAGATTTTCTACTCTAAACCAATGCCACAATGGGGTGGCGACATGTCATCTTTGAATTTCGATGAAATTACGTACTACGTAAAACCATCTGAAATGACACAAACTTCTTGGGATGAAGTTCCTGAAGAAATCAAACGTACTTTTGATAAACTTGGAATTCCTGAAGCAGAACAAAAATATTTAGCTGGTGTATCTGCTCAATATGAATCTGAAGTTGTTTATCACAATATGAAAAAAGAATTAGAAGATATGGGGATTATCTTTAAAGATACAGGCTCAGCTCTTCTAGAAAATGAAGAATTGTTTAAAAAGCATTGGGCTACTGTAATTCCTAATACTGACAACAAATTCGCTGCACTAAACTCAGCAGTTTGGTCAGGTGGATCATTTATTTATGTACCACCGGGTATTAAAGTGGATACGCCATTACAAGCGTATTTCCGTATTAACTCAGAAAACATGGGTCAATTCGAACGTACGTTGATCATTGTTGACGAAGGCGCGTCAGTTCACTATGTAGAAGGTTGTACGGCACCTGTTTATACAACAAACTCACTTCACAGTGCGGTAGTTGAAATTATCATTAAAAAAGATGCATATTGCCGTTACACAACGATTCAAAACTGGGCAAATAACGTTTATAACCTAGTAACGAAACGTGCAGTATGTGAAGAAAATGCAACAATGGAATGGATTGATGGAAACATTGGTTCTAAGTTAACAATGAAATATCCAGCGGTCATCTTAAAAGGTGAAGGTTCTCGTGGGATGACATTGTCTATTGCGCTTGCAGGTAAAGGGCAACATCAAGATGCTGGAGCAAAAATGATTCACTTAGCACCAAATACATCTTCAACGATTATTTCTAAATCAATCTCTAAACAAGGTGGTAAGGTTACTTACCGTGGGATTGTTCGTTTTGGACCTAAAGCTTCAGGTGCACGTTCAAATATCGAATGTGATACGTTGATTATGGATAATCAATCGACTTCTGATACGATTCCTTATAACGAAATTTTAAATGACAATGTGTCGTTAGAGCATGAAGCAAAAGTTTCTAAAGTTTCTGAAGAGCAATTGTTCTACTTAATGAGCAGAGGAATCTCTGAAGAAGAAGCGACAGAAATGATTGTTATGGGCTTCATCGAACCATTCACAAAAGAATTACCGATGGAATATGCGGTAGAAATGAACCGACTAATTAAATTCGAAATGGAAGGCTCAATCGGCTAACCTTCGAATATCCTTAACCTCGCCTTTGGGCGGGGTTTTCTTATTATTCAATGGAAGATCAGTGAATTAATTGAAGAGAAAGTTGACTTGATATATACATTCTCTCTTAGAAAGTAGCTGATTTTCATCTTAGCGGACACTTTCCGGAGGAGGCCAACAGGAAGTTGGTTTCAAAGACGTTGCCACAGGACGTGGCGTTTTTAGTCTTTGTTCTACAATTAGCCGCTTCCTTCGCAATGTTCAGCCCAGGGTCTAAAGGCTCGTGCTAATCACCTCGGAGTCGCCGCTACCATTTCAATCAGCTTAAAGTTTTAAGTAAGAAATTATATGAAATCAAACTTCATCTTCGAGTTATTTTCAAAAACACTTAAAAAAGTAGTAAAGAATCAATATCTCCCACCCACCTTTTAAATTTAGATAAATATATTTACTGAAAAGTTTCAACAACTATTATTTGAGATTTTGTTCGTGTAGCGGAAGGTGGCGACTCCGGCGGGAATAGCGGGTCCAGGTGAGACCCCGCAGTGAGCAAAGCGAATGAGGAGGCTCACGGACCGCCCGCGGAAAGCGACCACCTGTAGCGGAACAAGATAATGATTTTATCATTTAGCAATTGACTCAAATCCATCATTATTTGAGAGAAATATTAAAAGCTGTGTTTTCAAGTTTGTTAAATGAATGTGATATGATAAATGACAAATGGAGTGTGAGTGGAAATGATCCATATCGGGTTAACAGGATGGGGAGACCATCCCGATGTTTATCGACCAGAAACCAAATCTCATGAAAAGCTAATGGATTATAGTGCACACTTTCCAGTAGTGGAACTTGATGCTGCCTTCTATGCCGTTCAACCAGAACGCAATATGAGAAAATGGATTAATGAAACTCCACAAGATTTTAAATTTATTGTTAAAGCTTATCAAGGCATTACAGGTCATTTAAGAGGGGAATCTCCATTTCAATCAACAGAAGAAATGATGACCCGTTATAAGGATTCCTTAACACCTTTAATCGAAGCAGAAAAATTGAGCATGATTCTTGTACAATTCCCACCATGGTTTGAATGTATTAAAGGCAATGTGGACTACATAAAAATGCTCAAAGAGTCATTTTTGGACATGCCTGTCGCCATTGAATTTAGACATCAATCTTGGTATGAGCCGCAATATAGGCAGAAAACCATTGAGTTTTTAACTGAATATGAATTTATTCATTCAGTTTGTGATGAACCACAATCTGGTCAAGGAAGTATTCCGTTAGTGCCTGTAGCCAGTCGTAAGGATCATACTTTATTTCGTCTTCATGGTCGCAATGTGCATGGTTGGCGAAATCCAGGAGATGCACAAAAATGGCGAGAAATCAGGTACTTGTATGATTACAATGAAGCGGAATTAGATGAAATTGTTCAAGTCATTCATCACTTATCTAAACAATCTAAAAAAGTCACGGTTCTATTCAATAATAATTCCGGTGGACATGCTGCTAATAATGCCAAACAAGTCATGAAAAAGTTACATATTCAATATGAAGGTTTAAACCCTAAGCAATTAGACATATTTGGAGGAGAGTCAGAATGGAATATATAATTTTAGCAATCATCGGTTTGCTCTCTGGGGTAGTCGGTGCATTAGTCGGATTAGGTGGAGGCGTTATTTTAGTCCCTGCCACACTTTTTTTTGGAGGGTCATTAGGTTTAATTCCTGGTATTACACCACAAAATGTAGTGGGACTGTCCGTAATTATGATGATTTTCACTGGTCTTGCCTCTACTTTGTCCTACATGAAGTCAAAGACCGTCGATTATCAGAGTGGAACCATTTTCTTTATAGGTAGTGTTCCAGGTACAATTCTTGGTGCTATTGTGAATAAAGGATTGGACTTGCCATCCTTCAATTTATATTTTGGCATACTATTAATTCTATTAGCTACATTACTACTCGTACGAAAATATTTAAAACCTATACATATATTTGTTGATAACAGCAAGAAAAAAACATTTATCGATCCACAAGGTAACTCTTTTGTATATGGCTATCCTATATGGTTTGCACTTCTACTTACCTTCGGAGTTGGATTTGCTTCAGGCTTATTCGGGATTGGCGGAGGTTCAATTCTTGTTCCGGCAATGATCTTGTTATTCTTATTTCCGCCTCATGTGGCGGTGGGTACATCGATGTTTATGGTCTTTCTATCAGCACTTGTCAATTCTGTTAGCCATATCTCATTAGGGAATGTTCCTTGGTTATATACAATACCGGTTATTCCAGCAGCCTATATTGGTGCTAAGATTGGTGCTTACTTAAATCAAAAAATTAAATCGGAAACATTAGTGTTCGCACTTCGAATTATTTTATTATTACTAGGAATTCGTTCAATTGTTGCTGGATTACTCGGGTAAGGAGATTAATGAATGCTAGAAACCATCCATTTTTATCATACGAATGATTTGCATAGTCATTTTCAACATTGGCCGAGAATTGACGATTTGTTGACTTCACGGAAAAAATGGCATCAAGAGGAAGGTGACTCTAGCTTTGCATTTGATATCGGTGATCATATTGACCGGTCGCATATTTTCACTGAAGGTACGCTTGGAAAAGGAAATACACAGCTTTTAAATCATGCACAATATGATGTTGTTACCATTGGCAACAACGAAGGGATTACTTTGCCTCACGATGACCTTGATACCCTATATGAGGATGCTCATTTTGATGTTGTGGTGGGTAATTTATTTGATGAAAATGGCAATCGACCAAATTGGGTGAAACCTTACGTTGTAAAGCAAACATCGAAGGGGACTAAAATCGGAATCATCGCTGTAACAGCGGAATTTTCATCTTTCTACGAGCGTTTAGGCTGGAAAGTAACATCTGCTTTTGAAGCTATACAAAAGTCTCTAGAACAATTAACTCAAGATGTAGACATCCTTATTTGTTTATCTCATTTAGGTATACATGAAGATGAAAAAATGGCTGCTCAATTCCCTGAAATAGATGTTATATTTGGAGCTCATACACATCATGTATTGCACGATGGGAAAATAGTGGATAACGTGTTACTAGCGGCAGCAGGTAAATTCGGTCAATTTGTTGGTCAAGTTACAGTCGATTTTGATTTAATTACAAATGAAATTCGAAAGAAAAAGGCCATTCTTTACGATGCGAATGAATTGCCAACAGTTCAACATGAACTTCAAAAAGTGACTGAACTCGAACGAATCGGAAAAGAAAAGATGAAAACCTTTGAATTTCATCAAAAGGAAACGTTAGAAAAACAATGGTTCCAAGATTCAGCTTTGTCGGCTTATTTTGGAGAGGCAATGGTGAGTTATTGTGATGCAGATTGTGCCCTTTTCAATGCGGGAATATTTCTCGATGATTTAAAAAGTGGAGATGTCTCCTCTTTACACGTGCATCAAATATTACCTCATCCGATCAATCCGTGTGTAATCGAACTTACGTATTTAGAGTTACTCGATGTATATCATCAGTCATTAAACCAAGAATGGCCAAATCTAGAGATTAAGGGTCTTGGATTTAGAGGTTCAATAATGGGAAAAATGATTGCTTATAACATGAAAATTGTAGACAATGAATTGTACATTAAGAACGAACTTGTAAATCCAAACAAGTTAATCAGATTGGCAACTTTAGATATGTTTACATTCGGTTACTTTTTTCCGAGTTTAAAAGAAGCTAAAAAAGCCTACTTTATGCCAGATTTTCTGAGAGACGTTTTTATTTGGTATGGAAAAAAACAAAAATAATTCTGGGATTTACACGAAGTGGAGAGAACCATGAGATTAATATCAATCAAGACATTAAAAGAAGGAATGATTATAGGGCGGACGATTTGGAATGAAGCTGGGCATCCTTTATTGCAAGAAAATGTGGAGGTTACCGGTCGAATCATCGAACGGTTAATTGATTTAAATGTTCAATATGTATATATTCAAGATGAAATATCAAGAGACATAGAATCTCTTGATACTGTACCGATTGAAGTAAGGAAACGAGCAGTTACAGAAATAACCCAAACGTTCAAAGCTATTCAAGGCGCAAAAAAAGGACAAGCTTCCTTTTTTATCGATCAACAATCAAAAGCTCTTTACTCGATTATCGATGATCTATTAAATAACATTTTATCGAATGAAGATGTTTTAACTATCATCGGCGATGTTTTCATGTATGATAACTATATTTATCAACATTCATTTCAAGTCAGCACTTATGCTATAGCTATTGCGAAAGAAATGAACTATTCAGTTGAAGAAATTCGACAAATCGCTTTAGGAGCACTATTGCATGACGTTGGAAAAATGTTGGTTCCGCAAGACATTCTATTAAAGCCAGGACGACTTTCAGAAGAAGAGTTCAGTGAAATTCGAAAGCACACAACAGCAGGTTTTGATGTGTTAAGGAATGTTCACTCCATCTCATTATTGATAGCGCATTGTGCTTTTCAACATCATGAGAGATTGGATGGAAGTGGTTATCCTAGAGGGTTGATCGATTTTGAAATTCATCCATATGCCAAAATTATTGCTGTTGCAGATGTATTTGATGCGGTTACCTCGAACCGTGTCTATAAAATGAAAATGATCCCGTCACAAGCAATTGCTATTTTAGAAGCTGGGAAGGGCACATTGTACGATGCAAAAGTAGTTCAAGCCTTTAGTCAAATTATTGCGCATTACCCGAATGGGACAACTGTTGTTCTGTCAAATGATAGTCGTGGCATTATTTCTAAACAAAACAAGCATATGCCTACACGTCCATGGGTTAGAATTTTTGAAGAAGATGGTGAGTTGTTAAATGCGACCTATGAACTTGACTTATTACATAATAATGAGCTAGTTATCGACAAAGTGGAACTCGATTTTAATTAAAATGAAGACATAAAATCCTCCTATTCCTCGTACCATAGAGAAGGAGGATTTTTGTTTGAAACTACCAAAAGTAACGAATAAATCAAGCAAGAAAAGACAAAATCTGTTACCAATCATTCTGTTGTGTATTATTTTGTCCGTGGCTGCATTGTTTTATGTCGTGAACGTACGTTTAACCCCAACCTACCTACAGTATGCAGAAGTGCAATCAACGAAAATAGCCTCATTAGTAATTAGTAAAGCAATTAACACGCGTATCTCAAATGTTTTAGACGTAAACGATATTATTGAACATGTACCATCTGATCAATCTAATATGGTGACCACTAAATTTAATACTGAAATTATTAATCGTGTGTTAGCGGATACGACCAATTTAGTACAAACGCATTTAGAACAGGCTGAGGAAGGGAATTTAGACCATCTTCCATACCTAGATGATATTGAATATGATACTGAGGCTATGGAAGATCAAGGCGGAATCGTCTTTTTTGTTCCTATTGGGCAAGCGACAAATATTCCTTTACTCGGTAATTTAGGACCCAAAATACCGATTAGATTTCATGTGATTGGAAATGTAAAGTCGAACGTGGATCCAATCATTAGAGAATTTGGTATTAATAATGCGTATGTAGAAGTTAGTATTTTAATTAAAGTTAATGTTCAAGTGATCGTTCCTTTAGCAACCAAGACAACTGTAGTGGAACAGCGTATTCCCGTCGCTATGGGGTTAATTCAAGGTCAAGTACCACAAATTTTCAATCGAGGGGATGGTGTTCAACCTTCCATCGAAGTTCCAGTAAAACTTCCCGATGAGTAATCTCTTGCAAAAAAACGAATATATTGATAGGATAATAAATGAAAATTATATCGATGGGTAGAGGCCGCATGGCTTATGAGTAACATACGCGAGGATGACAACGTAGACCGTATGCAAAAGGAAGTTATGCCGAAGTATTATGATAATGTCCATTATCATATGCTGGGGTTATTCTGAACAAGAATAACACTGTCATTTATAAGCATATTGCTTTAAATGGTGAGCTACAGATCGTGGGTAGTGTACATTAATTAATCTATTCGCAACTTGTAGAGGCTGACTTCCTGACATTCTTATGAATGTATATGGAGTCAGCTTTTTTTGTATGGTTACTCGTTCTCTGTGTCCACCCCCATAAGGAGGAGGAAGCAACATTATGTCAGGCACAATTTTTTCTATTTTACCCCCAATACTTGCAATTGTAATGGTTCTCATTACTAGAAGAGTATTACTTTCACTTGGAGCGGGTGTCGTGTTAGGAGCTTTATTAATTCATTCATTTGCTCCTGTAGATTCACTTGCAACTTTGTGGAAATCATTCCAGATTACTTTTTGGGATGGCGGCTTAAATACGTATAATGTATTTATACTTCTTTTCTTATTTTTATTAGGAATCATCACTGCATTTGTTAGTCTTTCTGGAGGAAGCCGAGCATTTGCAGAATGGGCAGTCAAACATATTAAAACGCGTCGTGGAGCCAAATTATTAACTGCGTTTTTAGGTATTATTATTTTCATCGACGACTATTTTAATGCGTTGGCTGTTGGACAAATTGCACGTCCTATAACTGATCATCACCGAGTTTCTCGCGCGAAGTTAGCGTACTTCATTGACTCAACTTCTGCACCTGTTTGTGTCGTTTCACCGGTTTCAAGTTGGGGAGCCTATTTAATTGGCTTAATTGGAACAATTTTAGCAACACAATCTGTCATTACGTATTCACCTTTATCGGCATTCGTACTAATGGCTCCAATGAATTTTTATGTCATTGCTGCTCTTGCGATGGTGTTTTTCGTTGCTATAACAGATTTTGATTTACTTGAGATGAAAAAGCATGAAAAACGTGCAAGAGAAACAGGGGAATTATTTGATCCATTAAAAGATATCCCTGGTCAATTAAAAGAAGAATTTCCTGTGCACCATTATGGAAAGGTTAGAGATTTAGTTTTGCCTATCGTTACATTAGTGATCGCTACTATTTCTGCGATGGTCTGGACAGGTTATGTAAATGCAGGTGAAGCTAATATTTGGGCAATTTTTGAGAATACCGATGTACCAAAATCCCTTCTAATTGGCGGAACCGCTGGAGCGATTGTTTCAATTCTTTTATACGTTATGCAAATGAATCGAAATGAAAAAGCGAATAGCGGTTTAATTGGAAAAGGGATCATAAGTGGTCTTCAGTCGATGTTACCGGCAGTTCTAATCCTAATTTTTGCTTGGGCTTTAACTTTCATCATTGGTGAATTAGCAACTGGTGAGTACTTGGCTAAAATCGTTACAGATTCACAGTTGCCTATTAGTTTACTTCCAGTATTACTATTTGTATTAGCTGGTGGTATGGCCTTTGCCACAGGAACTTCATGGGGGTCTTTTGGTATACTCCTACCGATTGCTGGAACCATTATGATTAATGCAGAGCCAACAATGTTACTACCAGCACTAGCTGCAGTTTTAGCAGGATCTGTTTTTGGAGATCATTGTTCACCGATCTCTGATACGACGATTTTGTCATCAACTGGAGCGGGAAGTAATCATATTGATCACGTAACAACTCAATTACCTTATGCACTTATATCAGCTGGTGTAGCGGCAGTTGGTTATCTGGTATTAGGGTTAACTGAATCTTTATGGTTATCATTAGGGGTTGTTATTGCTATTCTAGCAATACTATTTATTGGTTTTAATATGACGATGAATAAAGAAGAAACAAAAATAATTGAATAGAAATTTCTCGAAAAGCAAGGGTGCTTACCCTTGCTTTTACTTTTTATATGTGTACATTTTTTTGAAAATTCACTTTGACAAGTTGATTCCCTATAGTATACTGTTTTTAGATTAGTAAATAATCTGAAAATAAACAAGCTTCCTAATATTGCAATAGTAATTTAGGGCGCGAAATAAAAGGGGGAAAAAACATGGAACAACGTTCTCAATGGGGAACTAGAGCTGGGTTTATATTAGCCGCAGTCGGTTCCGCGGTAGGGCTAGGAAACATTTGGCGCTTTCCGTATGTTGCTTATGAAAATGGTGGAGGAGCTTTCTTTATCCCGTACTTATTCGCTCTTTTAACTGCAGGTATTCCAATTCTTATCCTAGAATTCACCATGGGTCATAAGTATCGTGGTTCAGCTCCATTATCATTTTTCCGTTTAGGCGGTAAAAAAGCAGAATGGCTAGGCTGGTGGGCAATTTTCGTTTCCTTCGTTATATCAACCTATTATGCGGTCATTATCGCATGGGCTATGAAATATACAATCTACTCATTCGACCAAGCTTGGGGCGATGACACGGCAGGATTCTTATTCGGTACAGTACTAGAATTAGGTGATGTACCTGGTCAAGCTGGCGGATTAGTTGCAGGTGTAGCGATTCCATTATTATTAGTTTGGGTAATCACATTAGGGATCTTATTCGCAGGTGTTAAAAAAGGGATCGAGCTTGCAAATAAAATTTTCATCCCAACTTTAGTTGTTATCTTCTTAATCGTTGTTATCCGCGCGGTAACATTAGATGGAGCATTACTTGGTTTAGATGCATTCTTTAAACCGAACTTTGAGCAGTTAAGTAATCCAAAAGTTTGGGTTGCTGCTTATGGACATATTTTCTTCAGCTTATCGATTGCGTTTGCTATTATGATTACGTATGCTAGTTATCTTCCAAAAAAATCAGATATTACGAATAACGCGTTTATTACCGGTTTTGCAAACTCTGCATTTGAATTGCTTGCAGGTATTGGGGTGTTCTCGGCTTTAGGCTTTATGGCAGCATCACAAGGAGTAGCAGTAAGCGATGTAGCTTCAGCTGGAGTGGGTCTCGCATTTGTAGTATTCCCACAAATCATAAGTGAATTCCCTGGAATGAACGGCTTGTTTGGCGTATTATTCTTCCTTTCACTTACATTAGCTGGTTTGACTTCTCTAATTTCTATTTGTGAGACTTATGTAGCTGGTTTCTCTGAGAAATTTGGAATTACGCGTAACAAAGCAGTAGCATTTGGTGTAGGTTTAGCTGCTGTAATTTCATTCTTATTTGCAACAAATGGCGGTCTTTACTTCCTAGATGTAGCGGATTACTTCATCAACCAATTCGGTATTGCTGCAATCGGTTTAATCGAAGTAGTTGCAATTGCTTGGTTCTTTAAAAAGCTTCCAGAACTCCAAGATCATGCAAATGCTGTTTCTGATATTCGTTTAGGTGCTTGGTGGCAGATCTGCTTGAAATTCATTACACCTTTAGTTTTAGGTTATATGATGTTTGGATTACTAAAACTAAACTTATTAAAACAACATACTAAAAATGGCGAGGTTATCGGCAACTATGAAGGATATTCAGATATCTTCATTCTAAACTTCGGTTGGTTGGTTGCTGCTGGCGTCATTATTTTAGGATTTATCTTCACAGCTATGAAATGGAACAAAAATACGGATGTTGATGCATATCAACATGCAGATGGCGAATAAGGGGGACTTCAAATGTCATTAAGTGCAATCGTTATGATGATTGTCGGCGTCGTCATCATTTGGGGCGGACTTGCAGCTAGCATTGTCTATGCAGTAGGAAAGTCAAAAGCAAATCGAGTTTAAATAAGTAAAGCGTCTCTAAAATTAGAGGCGCTTTTTCTTTTGCTTTCAACTACTGAGGTGGTTGTGAGAAAGGATGTTATATGGTACATTGTCAACAGTAACTGTATCGTAAAAGTCGATAAAGAATGGGGTCGATGAGCTTGACAACAAAAGAAACACATTTACGAAAACCTGCGTGGTTGAAAATTAAATTAAATACTAATGACAATTATCGTAGCTTGAAAAAGCTAATGAGAGAAAATAATTTAAATACAGTGTGTGAAGAGGCACGCTGTCCAAATATTCATGAATGTTGGGGTACAAGACGTACTGCTACTTTCATGATTTTAGGAGCCATTTGTACGCGAGCTTGCCGCTTTTGTGCTGTTAAAACGGGTCTACCAAACGAATTAGATCTTGCAGAACCAGAACGTGTAGCAGATTCAGTCGTTATTATGAATTTGAAGCATGTCGTGGTGACGGCAGTTGCACGTGATGACTTAAAAGATGGGGGATCAGCAGTTTTTGCTGAAACGGTCCGTGCTATTCGTCGTAAAAACCCATTTACAACGATTGAAGTATTACCATCAGACATGGGGGGCATTGAAGAGAATTTACAAGCCCTTATGGATGCAAAACCGGATATTTTAAATCACAATATCGAAACAGTACGTCGTTTAACGCCAAGAGTTCGTGCACGTGCAAAGTATGATCGTTCTTTAGAGTTTTTACGTCGTGCAAAAGAAATGCAACCTGAGATTCCTACAAAGTCATCTTTAATGGTGGGACTAGGTGAAACACGCGAAGAAATTATTGAAGTAATGGATGATTTACGTGCCAATAATGTAGATATCATGACAATCGGTCAATATTTACAGCCTTCAAAAAAACATCTCGCTGTTCAAAAATATTACTCGCCAATGGAATTCGGTGAACTACGCAAGATTGCCATGTCTAAAGGTTTCTCACACTGTGAAGCAGGACCACTCGTTCGAAGCAGTTATCATGCAGATGAGCAAGTAAATGCAGCAGCGAAAGAAAAACAACGTATTGGTGACGAGCTAATCGCTCTTTCAACAAACTGATGGAGTTGAGTATAATGATCACAATCGACCGATGGGAATACGAAGTACTACATGACTATCGAGAAGCGCTTCAAGAAGAAGCTATTCAAGATCGCTATAGTGAAATTTTGGATAAATATGATTATATTTTAGGCGATTGGGGATATGGTCAACTTCGCTTAAAAGGCTTTTTTGATGATAAAAATCAGAAGGCTACATATGATACAAAATTTAGTACGGTTCAAGATTATTTATATGAATACTGCAACTTTGGATGCGCCTATTTTATTATCAAAAAAGTAGGACCTGCAAAACCAAGTGAAGTTGTTCCAAAAATTGAAGAAGTCATCGTTGAAGATAACCACGATTTGGATGCTCAAACATCCTAATCGTGGTTTTTCTTTTGGGATTTCGTTTGTGGTGAGAAAAGTGGGAAATCTGACGTTCGTTCATGATATTATGGCGCATAGAAGCAGTGTAATCTGGAATTAATTGAACGCAAGCCATGAATCATTGGGTGTTAGCCGATAAAATCCGTAACGCTAACAATTGAACAAAATATTGAACTAATTCATTGATTAGATTTCCGTCTGTTTCAAAGAATTATGTTACTATAGGATGGAAAAGACAATATATTTGGAAACAACATAAAGTGAGGGATCTTCATGTATTTTATTGACCGAAATAATATAACCGCAACTTTGACTTATATGAATTCAATTGTAAATGTAATTGATAAAACATCTAAATTCCCACTCGGTGAAGTTGAGGAATTAGCATTAGCACGAATCGCCCAAAACATAATTGAGTCGATAATTGATGTTGGAAATTCAATGATTGATGGTTTTATCATGAGAGATCCTGGTAGTTACGACGATATTATTGATATTTTATTGGATGAAAAGGTAATTACTGCAGACATGGAATCATCATTAAAAGAAGTTTTAAGCCTTCGGAAAATGCTTGTCCGTGAGTTTATGAATGTGGATCATCAACTAGTAGCTCAAATCTTAATAAAAAATATAAATACATTAAATGAATTCCCCAAAAAAATTGATCTATATTTAACAAATGAACTTGGACCAGTTTCAGCATTCATCCCGGAGAATTCTTAATGAAGACATATAAGGCATATTGTATTGACCTGGATGGAACGCTGTATCGAGGGAACGAGCCTATACATGAAACTGTGCAGTTCGTCCATCAGCTACAAGATCAAGGAATAGAACCCTTTTATGTGACGAATAATGCATCCCAAACACCTGATCAAGTGTTGAGTAAATTGAGTGGATTTGGTGTACAAGCTAAACGGTCTCATATCATGACATCTGCTTTAGCTGCCGCGAAATATATACGAATGCACTATCCAGGAAAAACCGTTTCGATGATTGGAGAGAGAGGATTAAGAGAAGCCCTTCTTGAAAACGAGATGGAAATAGTTGAAGAAGCATCAGATGTTTTTGTAATGGGAATCGACCGAGGAATATCGTATGAAAAAATGGCTCAAGCATGCTTAGACGTACGTAGAGGTGCAGTTTTTATTTCCACGAATAGTGATCGTGCTTTTCCAAATGAACGCGGGCTTATGCCAGGGAATGGTGCGTGGACTGCAGTTGTACAAACATCGACAGGAATAAACCCGATATATATCGGGAAACCCGAGGGACATATGCTGAATTTAATTCAAATGGAGCACGGATTTACGAAAGAAGAAATGGTGATGATTGGTGACAATTACGACACTGATATTTTAGCGGGAATACAATTTGGAATTGATACCATTCATGTAAATACTGGTGTAACGACGACGGCACAAGCATTAGATAAGATTCATCAGCCAACCTATTGTATTGAGAATTTAATTTGCTTCAAATAAGTGTTTCTAGGTTTTTAAACAAGTAGTAGCTGAATTCACATATTCGTTTTGACGTGTAAATAAAAAACGAGAAGACCTTTTAAAAAGTCTTCTCGTTGGGTAATTAAAATAATGGGTTCTCATCTATATATTCATAAATCTTTTTTGTTAGTTCGTCTGGAGATTCAGCTTCCACTAAATCGCCGTTAACCACTGCAAAAAAAGATTCTGCACATTTCGTACAATAACTTAAACATCCATATTCCAACACGTCTAGGTTTGGATCACGTTCAAGCTCTTCAAATGTTTTTTGAGAACCATTAGCTAAATTACTTACACAAAATTCAACCATTGGATTCATCATTGTCACCTCGCTACATGGACATGCTACTCTTTTTTTTTTCATCCGTCAAACACTGTGCGTTATTGTGAAACTTATCACAATCATTTATACTAACTGTATTGAAAGCAGTGAGTAAAGGGAGTTTTTTAAATGAAAAATTTAGTCTTATTAGGAGGCGGCTACGGTAACATGCGTGTGTTACTCCGTTTGCTACCTAACAATTTACCAGATGACATTCAAATTACATTAATCGATCGCACACCATTTCACAGTTTAAAAACTGAATTTTATGCGTTAGCTGCAGGAACAGTTTCTGATCAAGAGGTTAGAGTTGCTTATCCAGAACACGAGCGATTGAAAACAGTATTCGGTGAAATCGTAGATATTAATCGAGAAGAAAAAATAATCGTCTTGGCTGACGATACTCAAGTACCTTATGATGATCTAGTTATTGGACTGGGTTGCGAAGATAAATATCATGGCGTTCCTGGCGCAGATGAATTTACGTATAGTATTCAAACCATTCGTAAATCACGAGAAACGTATAACGAACTTTGTGGTTTACCTTCTGGATCCGTTGTCGGTATCGTTGGAGCAGGTCTGAGTGGTATTGAACTTGCCAGCGAATTGCGAGAATCTCGACCAGATCTTGCGATAAAATTATTTGATAGAAGTCCACGTATTTTACGTGATTTCCCTGAACGATTAAGTAATTTTGTTAAGAAGTGGTTTGACACTCATAATGTAGATGTTGTTAGTAACTCAAATATTACTAAAGTAGAACCTAAGATTTTATATAATCATGAAGAAACAATCGAAGTTGACGCAGTTGTATGGACTGCTGGTATTCAACCTGTAGCGCCAGTACGTGATTTAGAAACTGAAACAGACTCAATTGGTCGTGTCGTGATCACTCAGTATCACAACCTTCCCAATGATGAAAGTGTTTATGTAGTTGGAGATTGTGCTGCTTTGCCATACGCACCAAGCGCTCAAGTTGCTGAAGAGCAGGCTGAACAAATTGTTCAAGTTTTGCAAGCTCGTTGGAAGGGCAAAGAATTGCCTGAAACAATGCCTGAAATTAAACTTAAAGGTTTCCTAGGCTCATTAGGAAAGAAACAAGGCTTTGCATACCTAGCAGACCGAACAGTGACAGGGCGAATCGCTCGTTTACTAAAATCAGGTGTGTTATGGATGTACAAGTGGCATAATGGTTAATGTATATTTTAAACATTGATATAGCAACTTGTATTGAAGTTATGAATGCGAGTATTGGTTGAAGTCCCTCAAAACTCGCACACAATGTCCTATATTTGTCTTAAAAGAGGTTGCCGAAGTAGATATTTATCTGCTCGGTAGCGTCTTTTTTTATTCTTTAATAAATATTTATATAAATGTTGGATGTGATCAGCTTCAAAAAGCATATGAAATTTCTTGGGACAATTATGTACGTACTAAATCGTTGCCATACAGGTTTAGATTAGAAATTGTGGGTAATAACTATTACAAACGGAGGGAGGTACAATAATGAAGGGAAAATATATAGCCCTGCCATTGGCGGCAGTGTTACTTTTAAGTGCCTGTGCAGAAGATAATGAAGCGAATGAATTGGAAACTGAGGACTCTTTGTTGGAAGACAGTGGGTCGAACGATATAGGTAGCTGATGCAGTAGTTGCATTAAACAATAGTAATTGTGTTAATAAGGAGGTGAGGTGAATTGTACACCACGTCTCCTTATTTTTATGAAATATGAATCATTCGTTTCAGTAAATTAATTTTAGGGGAAATAATGAATTCATATGCATTTACAATTGGTATAATGGATAAAATAAACCGAGAAGCTAATCATATACTTCTCGGATTTTTCATTTTTATTCGTTTGTAAATCCGTGTTTTTCTAATTCCAGAAATACCGGCTGCAACTGAATATATCCTTCTCCAACAACTTCACCCTCGATCATAACAAGTGGATAGAAAAACTCGTCTTCTAATATGCGATTCGCTATTGCTTGGTGACGTTCGTCTTCAATTGGTTTCTCAATATCGATATACGTGAATGAAACAGAATGATTAGGGTATTTTCGGCTTATAGCAGCTTGTAGCCATTCATGAGTATCTTTGGCTGTCGGTGCATTCACACAGCTCGCACAAATGATATCAGCACCGTAAATATCGATTGAAACAGATTTTTTGTCCATTCTGTTTAAGCTCCTTTGGATTAACTAATGGATTTTTTCTTCTCTTCACATTATAATGATTATAAGGAAAGGAGTCGAAAGATATGACTGATACAATGATGACAGAACAAGTTCAAGAAGTACTAGATAAATTACGCCCATTCTTACTCCGAGATGGAGGAGATTGTGAGCTTGTTGATATTGAGGAAGGCATTGTGAAACTTCGTCTTCTAGGTGCATGCGGAAGCTGCCCAAGTTCTACAATTACATTAAAAGCAGGTATTGAACGTGCATTATTGGAAGAAGTTCCAGGTGTCGTTGAAGTAGAACAAGTATTTTAAAACAAAAGTGTCACTAGACTATTTAAAGAAAGGAGCCTACTTGGCTCCTTTTTCTTTTTCTTCACGCATCATTTGCCATTGTTCTTTGGCCATTTCGATTAATTTTGGCTCTACAGTAGAACTTTGCTTTTCAATCGCTTTTGAGAAAAAGCGAGTCGCTTGTTCTCGATCGCCCAAACGACGTGATAATTCAGCAATCATATAAATAATTCGTAGTTCAGACATTTGAGTTCCTGCATAATCTTCGCTGGAATAGGAATCACTATATAGATTCCGTGCAATTGATATGAAACGTAATTCTTGTTCTTGGTTTTTATTGATTCTGTAAAGCCAAGCCGTTCTTAAAGCTAGTCCAGCAATTGCTACTGCCTTTTCTTTTTTTACAGTACCACTTAAATAAGCTAATTTATAAGCTGAAATCGCTTGATCAATGGTTCTTTCGTCGCCAAAAGAATGTGGTGTCCAATTTGCAGAAATTTTTTCTTGAATTTCTTCTTTGACACCAGGTGCGAAATATTTTGTGAAATCCTCAGTAAATGAAAATCCACAATGTTCACAAACAAACACATTATAAAACAACGGATTCGCTTCATTATTTAAATAAACAGGTTGAAAATCACTTTCCTGTTTTTCAACTTTCACAAATTTAGAACGTAATTTAGTTGTTTTAAATTTCTTTTTACAATGCAAACACTCTATTTCTTTTTGGTAGTGTGGAGTGAGTTCCATGCATATTCCTCATTTCTAAAACCTAATATCTTTATTATACCGAAAAAAGGTTAGAATTGTTTGAAATGAAGAAGTTGTTGTTCTTGAATGAAGTGCCCCATACTTGATATGATAAGAATAAGAAGGAAGGTGGTACGTATGACACAATTAGTAGAATTATCAGAGTCAGCTGCTTACCAAGTGAAAGAAATGATGAAACATAACCAAGAAGAAGGCGCTTTTTTACGTGTTTCAGTAAATGGTGGCGGATGCAGCGGTTTGTCATATGGAATGGCTTTTGACAAAATGAAGCAAGATGACGATACAATTTTAGAACAACACGGCTTAGAAATTCTTGTCTCACAAGAAGATGCTCCAATATTAAATGGAACGGTTATTGATTATAAACAATCATTAATGGGCGGTGGTTTTACCATTGAGAACCCAAATGCCATTGCTTCGTGTGGATGTGGATCTTCATTTAAAACCGCTACTAAAGAGGGAACACCTGAAAATTGCTAGGACTATAAAATCTTTGTCTTTTTCTGAAAAATTCAAACCTTTTACACTTGACAACATTCTATTGAAAACCATACTCAAAAGGACTATCATAGAGATAGTACGTTTGTCGAAAAATGGACAAATCGACTCTAGTCAACAATGAAGTATGTAAATACTTCTTTTTTGTTTGACTTAAGTTGTGTATATAAAACTATTCAAAGGTGGTTTCGATCTTCGTGAAAAGACCGACAATTTTAGTATTAGGCGCCGGATACGGCGGATTATCAACTGTAGTCAATCTACAAAAAATGATTGGTGTCGATGTTGCAGATATTACTTTGATTAACCAAAATGATTATCATTATGAGTCAACATGGTTACATGAAGCTTCTGCTGGAACATTACGTCCGGATCAAGTTCGTTATGATATTGCTGATGTTATTAAAGCAGACAAAGTGAAGTTTATTAAAGCTTCTGTTGAAGGCATTGATATCGCTGGTAAGCAAGTGACAACGAATAACGGTGTATTTACGTATGACTATTTAGTCATCGGTCTTGGATTCGAAGGCGAAACTTTCGGAATTCCTGGTTTGGATAAATATGCATTATCAATTGCAAATGTTAAAGCTGCTCGTCAAATTCGCGAGCATATTGAATATCAATTTGCTACATGGTCAATGGAAGAAGTTAAAGACGATAGTCGTTTAACGATTGTTGTTGGTGGAGCAGGTTTCACAGGTATTGAATTCTTAGGTGAATTAGGTAACCGTGTCCCTGAACTTTGCAAAGAATTTGATGTGCCACAAGAAAAAGTACGCGTACTATGCGTAGAAGCAGCACCAATGGTATTACCAGGATTTGATCCTGAATTGGTTGAATATGCAGTTGGTCATCTTCAAGCTAAAGGAATCGAATTCTCAATTGGTACACCAGTTGTAGAAGCAACTCCTGAAGGCGTTAAGATTAAAAAAGGTGAAGAAGAATTTGATTTCGTTAAAGCTGGAACTGTCGTTTGGGCAGCCGGAGTACGCGGAAACCGTTTAATCGAGCAAACTGGTATTGAAAATATGCGTGCACGCGTTAAAGTTGAAAAAGATATGAGAGCTCCAGGTCACAATGATGTATTTATCGTTGGTGACTGTGCGTTATTAATTAACGAAGAAGTGAATCGTCCATATCCTCCAACAGCACAAATTGCAATGCAACAAGGTGTTACAGTTGCAAAAAACCTTATTGCTCTAATTAATGGAGAAGAAACAGAGACATTTGTTCCTGACTTAAAAGGTAGCGTATGTTCACTTGGAGAAGACGATGCAATTGGTGTTGTTTTCGGTAAAAAAGTGACAGGTGCTAAGGCTTCATTTATGAAGAAAATGGTCGATAACCGTGCTCTTTATATGTTAGGTGGCCCTTCATTAGTTGTGAAAAAAGGTAAATTTAATGTACTATAAAATGATTGAAAAGCTTCCATCAGAATTTCTGATGGGAGCTTTTTTTGTTTTCTGCAACTTTTTACATGAATGGTACCAAGACGCAACACAGAAAATCAAAATGCGTGAAAAATATATTTAAGAAAGTGAGAATAAACGAGTAAAATGGAGATAAAATAAGAATAAGGTAAATGTATTCGTTTACATTTCTTTTTTATTTGTTTACAACAATTAAGACCCATGCTATATTATCAGAATATTAAGAAATAAAGGGAGATGTAAGTATGAAATCAAATAAAAAAAGTGGTCAACCCAATCAATGCCCATATTGTAAAGGTGAAGGATATTTCCAATTGCGTCTTGGTGGATCAGAAACATGTACGTGTTGTTCGGGATCAGGAAGAAAATAAAATAATACCATAAAGACCCTTTTCGTGAATTTGTCGAAAAGGGCCTTTATGTGTAGAAATAAAGAAAAATAGAAGTATTCGGGTCGCCAATTGTTACAGAGCATTGAACATAGAGCTAGGAGATTGAAAGGCAATTCCCAATCATGTAAACTGAAAAAAGGAAGCATGGAGGGAAAAATAGAATGGATGGTAATTTTACACTTGTCACAATGATGTTATCCGTATTAATATTTTTAGTTATGTTCTTTGGGATTGGTTTCTTATTAAACATGCTTTTACGCATGACCTGGTTAATGGCGATTGTTTATCCGATTGTTGTAATCTTGATAATAGATGAGGTTGACTTCTTTGAATACTTCACTCAACCAGTAATGGCTTTCCAAGCTCTTGGAGATAAGCTGTTATCTTTACACTTTGCAGATATAACGATCTTAACAAGTGGTTTAATTGGCGCAATCATTGCGGGTATCGTTATTAAACTTCTACGTAAAAATGGATATCAAATGTTTTAAATGAAAAGCCATGTAACTCGATTGAGTTTACATGGCTTTTGACTGCATAAAAACAGAAAGTTGATTTCCATTGCGACGGACGCTTTCCGCGGGCAAGACTTCAGCCGCTTCCCTCGCGATGCTCAGTCCAGGGTCTTCAGTTCTTGCTGATTCCGCTGGAGTCGCCGTCTCCATTCCAATCAGACTGATAATATGAAGAAAATAGATTTTTATTCGTATAAGGATATACATTGATTATATTACTAACTACTGAGAATATAACTTCCAAGCAAGACAATATCATACCTGAAAACAACTGTATCAATAATTCCTTCAAGTGTAGAAGCTATCATGTCTAGCTCTTTAAAAGAAAATGAGATAGGTGAAATATCAAATATATAGTTACTTAAACAATCTTTGTACAGTGCGGTTGACATACATTTGGAAGCTATTTTAGTAGAAAAGTGGTTGGTTATTTCTGTAGACTCCTGCGGAAAAACGAAATACGCTAGACCCCACAGGCTAAGCTGGCTTTGACAGCTTAGCCGAGGAGGCTTGCGTTTCGTCCGCGGAAAGCGAAAGTAATAACCAACCACCTTTATTATTTATCAGGAAGTCAGATGTTATGGTGCTATTTGTTTAAAGTCAAAAGCCATGTAATCTCAAATGAGTTTACATGGCTTTTTTAACTGGAATTATAAGATGAAGGCATAAATTAAAATGGAGATTACAATGCCTGTTAACGCTCCCATAAATACTTCACTTGGTTTATGTCCCAATAAAGTTTTAAGTTCTTCAATTTTCTCAATATCTTTCTTTTGCGTCCATCCTTTTGATTGGCTAACAAAAGTTTGAAAGTCGGTACGCATTTGATTAATAATGATGGCTTGTTGCCCCGCCTGAAAACGGACACCCGTTGCATCAAACATCACGATAATCGCAAAAATAGCAGACACAGCGAAAAGAGGAGAGCCAAGACCTGTTTCAAAGGCTATCGCTGTTGTTAATGCAGTAACAGCCGCAGAATGTGAACTAGGCATACCGCCGGTAGAAGTGAATAGTTTCCAGTCCACTTTTCCAGTAATTAAATAGCCGATAGGTATTTTAACAAATTGAGCAAAAATAATACCGAATAATGCAGCTAGGAGTGGAGTATTTGTAAGAATATCCATTTAAATTCCACCCTTTCTAGTTGAGGTTTTGTTCTTTAATTATAACATAGATTAATAGGTGAAACCTTTCATTGGAAGGGACTTCAGATAATTCGAAATTCGGAACATATTCATATATAATAGAAGTCGAGAGTATATAAATGGAGGGGTTCAGAATGAAAGTTCAAGTAGCAGAAGTTAACTTCAATGAAATTCAAAGTGACGTTTTAATTGTAGGAACATTTAAGCATCCAGAAAATACGCAAGGATGGTCAGATTTTAATTCGTTTTATGGCTCTTCATTAGAAAAATGGTTGAAATCTGGGGATATATCAAGTGATCGTAAAAAGATAACGAAATTACCTGCACTGAATGATGGAAAACCTCAACGTATTTTCTTTGTAGGTTTAGGTGACCGAAAAACATTGAAACAAGATGAATTAAGAGACATCTTTGGTTTAGTAGGAAAAGAACTAGTATCAACAAAAACTTCAAATGTAACGATTTGGTTAGATTCATTTACAGCTGAAGACGAAATCCTTATTGAAGATGCAGCCTACTTAGCGTCTGAAGGTATTGGTATGGGGATTTATAAAGTGCCGGGATATAAAACATCATCTAACGAAGTAGACCATTATTTAGATCATGTTGAAATTATGACAAATGCAGATTCACAAGAAATTGTCGCATATTTTGAAGTAGGAATGATTTACGCAGAGGCAGTAAATGAAGCACGAACTTTAGTAAATATGCCTTCAAATCTATTAACTGCTACAAAAATGGCAGAATATGCGAAAGAACTTGCCGAAAAGTATGACTTTGAATATGAAGAATTAGGAAAAGCTGAAATGGAAGAGTTAGGAATGGGTGCTATTTTAGCAGTAAATCAAGGCTCTATGGAAGAACCGCGCCTAATGGTATTAAAATATCAAGGGAATGATGAATGGACAGATGTTGTCGGTTTAGTCGGTAAAGGAATCACGTATGACACTGGAGGTTACTCAATTAAGCCAAAAGATGGCTTGGTAGGTATGAAAGGTGATATGGGTGGAGCAGCAGCTGTTCTAGGCGCGATGCGTATTATCGGAGAAACGCAACCTAATAAAAATGTTATAGCTGTAATTGCTTCTACGGATAATATGATTTCTGGCAATGCATTTAAACCTGATGATGTAATCACTTCTTTGAGTGGGAAAACTATTGAAATTTTAAACACAGATGCTGAGGGCAGACTTGTTTTAGCTGACTCCGTAACGTATGCAAAACAACAGGGAGCTAATTACATTGTTGATGTTGCAACGCTAACTGGTGGGGTAATCGTGGCTCTTGGAAAAGATAAAACTGGTGCCTTAACAAATGATGAAGCCTTCTTCGAAACGTTTATGGAAGCTTCTGTTGAGACAGGCGAATTTGTATGGCGCCTTCCTTTAACGGAGAATGACAAAAAGAGAATTCGTAAAAGTGATGTTGCTGACTTAAATAATTCTCCAGGTCGTGATGGGCATATGATATTTGGCGGTGGTTTTGTTGGAGAATTCGTTGAAAATACACCATGGATTCATTTAGACATCGCTGGAACATCTGATGCATCCTCTGCTCATGATTTAGGTCCTAAAGGTGGTACTGGTGCGATGGTGCGTACCTTAGCTACATTAATTGAACGAATGAGTGAAGAAGCAGCCGAATAGGCATTAACCCTGTGTCTCTAACCCTTGAATTCATACGATAGGAAGGAGAGGAGGAGAGACATTTGGTGAATCGTTATCGTCCCTACTATGGTAGAGGATTTGGACGCGGATTTGGTGGAGGAGGTCTCGGCTTTTTTGGGGGACCTTTCTTGGGAGGACTTGCTGGTAGTTTATTAGGTTCTACTTTATATCCTCAATACCGACCTTACCCTTATCAATATTATCAGCAGTATCCACCATACTATTACCCACCCTATTATGGAGGGTATCCGTACCGTGGTTATTAATTAAAAAGGCAACAGCTTATTCCCTCAAAGGATTAGCTGTTGCCTTTTACTATTGCTTTTTTCTTCTTTCCTCAAGGACCGGTGCGAGTTCATCTTTCACTGAACCTTCCCACATTTTAACGCCTGTTAAATAAGCAGATCGACCAATAACATGACCTCCAACAGGACCTGTTATAAACAAGAAGACTATGCCTAAAAGAATTCGAGTATTTACATGGCCTTCGATGAACCAAAAGTGGAAGAATACCCCTAACAGGATAAACATGACACCAAGAGTCGCACTTTTAGATGCAGCGTGAGTTCTAGAGTATACATCTGGTAATCGAATTAAACCAATTGCAGTCACTAAAATAAAAATGACCCCAAATACGATCGTTGAAATGATTAAAATATTAGCTAATATCATTGTCACGTTGAATAATCTCTCCCTTCTCTAGAAACTTAGAGAATGCAACCGTTCCGATGAACGCTAATATGGCTAACAATAAAATGATTTCTAAGAAAAAGCTAGTTCCCGCTAAAATTGAAATCATACCAATCATACAGATAAGAGCTACTCCTAGAGAATCGAGTGCAACCACACGATCTGGTACAGAAGGTCCTTTAATAAGCCGATAAATAAACGCCAACATAGAGAGACTTATTAATATAACCACACCCCAATAAAAGATCATCATTATCTGCTCACCTCCTGAATGGCTTTCTCAAATGTATTTTTGATCGAGTCAATCGCTTCGTCAGCATCGCCATAATTGAGAGCATGGATATAAAGTGTTTTAGAATCTTCCGATACATCTAACACAAGGGTTCCAGGTGTTAATGTGATTAAACTAGATAATAAGGTAATTTCCCAATCCTTCTCTAACACAATCGGTAAAGCAAAAATAGCTGGCTTTATTGGCATTTTAGGTTGAACGATTAAAAGAAGAACTTGAATATTTGCACTGATTAATTCTTTAAAGAATAATCCTATTAAACAGATGACTGCCCATACTCGGTGCATATAAAATCGACCTGGGAAAAAGCCTTTCGTTATCCATAACATTAAAGCGCCAAGTAAAAATCCAACAATGAATGTAGATGCATTAAATGACACAGTCAAAAACATCCATAGAAATGCAATTAAAAAATTAATCATAATTTGAAAGGCCATTTAAGCACCTCCTAAAACGGCTTTAATATAAATAGTTGGATCGAGCATTACATTTGAAGCGTCACTCATAAAGGGTACAAGCCACTCAGAGCCAACTCCATACAATACGCTAATTCCAACTAATACAACCGCTGGAATGAATAATCCACGGTACACACTAGAAGATAGCATCTGAACTTTAACTGGTTCTCCCCAAAATGCATAAATAAATATACGAATGACTGAAAGTAATACAACCAAACTCGAAGCTAATATGAATATGCTACCCCATAAATTATCTGCTTCAAATCCACCTTGAACAATTAATAACTTCCCGACAAACCCACTAAGTGGAGGAATTCCAGCTAAACCAAATGCAGCGATTAAATAGGTCCATCCTAAAGTTGGGTATGTCTTAATTAATCCACCCATTTTACGTAAATCAGAAGTTCCTGTAATGGCAATGATGATACCAATCAATAGGAAAAGTGCGCCTTTGATTAAGATATCGTGAATTAAGTAAAACACAGATCCCATTAAAGCTGGTTCATTCATTTGTGAAGCACCAAATAAGATAACTCCAACGGCGATAATGATGTTGTAAATAATGATTTTTTTAACATCAAAATAAGCTAGTGCGCCAATACTTCCTGCAACGATCGTTAATATGGCAAGTATCATCAATAGTTCATGAGTAAATGCCTGATCAAGCGTAAAGAACAATGTATACGTACGCATGATTGCGTAAACCCCAACTTTGGTTAGCAACGCTCCGAACAATGCTAGAACAGGGATAGGTGGAGCGGCGTAAGAACTCGGTAACCAGAAATAGAGAGGGAATATCGCCCCTTTTAGTCCAAACACCATTAAAAACAATACTGCAATAACAGTGATAATACCTGGTTGGTTTACTTCAGCAATTTTCACAGATATATCAGCCATGTTTAGCGTTCCGATGACAGAATATAAGTAAGCTACTGTAACCACGAATAATGCGGATGAAATGACATTCACTAATATGTATTTGATGGATTCACGAAGTTGTATTTTCTCTCCTCCTAGTACTATCAATAGATAGGAAGACATTAGCAATACTTCGAAAAAGACAAACATATTAAAGATATCACCAGTGGTGAAAGCTCCATTCACACCAGTTAACATAAACAAAATTCCAGGGTAGTAAAAATACGATTCACGATCTCGGTCAATAAATGAAAAGCTGTACCACACCACAATAAGTGTGATGAGTGTTGAAGATAGTACGAGTAAAACCGACAACATATCTGACACCATTGAAATACCAAATGGTGCTGGCCAACTACCAAGTGTTATAGCTTGAATACCATCTGCTTTTACTTTGAATAATAAAACAAAGGTAACAAACAAAGTCAAAAGTAATGTTCCAAACGTAATCCATCTTTGTGTCAAACGATTTTTTGGAAATAACAATAAGATGGAAGCAAAGAGAAATGGAATTAGAATGGGGAACAAAAGTAAATTAATCATGGTCTTCAGTTCCTCTCATTAAGTTCATATTATCAGTTTCAAGCTCTTGATAAGAGCGATACGCCAATACTAAGAAAAAGGCGGTAACACCAAAACTAATAACAATCGCAGTTAAAATAAGCGCTTGTGGCAATGGATCAGCATAATTCGTAACACCTGGTGATACAACAGGTGGTGCGTCACCATCTAAACCACCCATTGTTAGTAGAAGCAAATGGGCTCCGTGACTAAGTAAGCCAGTACCAATAATAATTCGTAATAAACTTTTAGATAACATTAAATAAACAGCGGCCATGAACAAAAAGCCGATAACAAAACTCATAATAATTTCCATTAGTCATCAGCTCCAATCGATTGAATAATGGTCATTGTGACACCTACAACAACTAAGTAAACACCTGTATCAAATAACATTGCAGTGTGTAAAGACTGTTTACCTAATAACGGTAATTCAAAGTAATCAAATGCATGTGTGAAAAATGGAACATTAAAGAAAATGGATCCTGCTGCTGTAGCGATTGCCACTAGTAATCCAACTGCTGTCATCACAGTGTAGTTAATCGGAAGTGCGGTAGTGACTGTTTTTAAATCGAATGCTAGCAACAATAAGACGATACCACTAGCAGTTAACAATCCCCCAACGAATCCACCACCAGGCGTATAATGACCGGCAAAAAAGATGTGAATCGAGAAAAGGAAAATGATGAAAAATATGAGTTTCGTCGTTGTTTGTAAAATAACATCATTCGTTTTCAATGCGATT
Organism: Paenisporosarcina sp.; assembly: GCF_057785155.1. Taxonomy (NCBI): domain Bacteria; kingdom Bacillati; phylum Bacillota; class Bacilli; order Caryophanales; family Caryophanaceae; genus Paenisporosarcina; species Paenisporosarcina sp. Next base: position 26,210 of record NZ_JBYNRN010000021.1, on the reverse strand, counting down.
CACCTCTTTCTTTTTCGTCAAACGCAATTTAATCATAGCGATAATCCCAAGAGAAGCGATGGCTAAAACGGCAATTTCAAATAAGGTATCAAATCCACGGTAGTCAACAAGAATAACGTTGACGATGTTTCCTCCACCAGCTTCAGAATACACCGTATCTTCATAATAAGAAGAAATAGACGGTACCAGCTTTTGAGAATGTGCTGATAAAGCGATAATCGTTACCGTCACACCCACACCAATTGCTACAAGTGCATTCCCTAAGCGGAAACGCATCCGATTTTCGTGTCGATTTAATTTTGGTAAATGGTAAAAAGCGAGTAAAAACAAAGCGACAGAAACGGTTTCAATAACTAATTGTGTTAAGGCTAAGTCAGGTGCATTAAATACAACAAAGAATAAGGCAACAGAGTATCCAACTGCTCCCAAAGCAATAATAGAAGTTAGTCTAGATTTTGCTAAAAGAATTGTAATTGTACCTGCTATTAATACCAATGCGATGATTAATTCATAAAAACGAATCGGCGCAAGGGTTGCAAAACTGACATCAAAGGCATTTTGAATAAACACTGTAGAAATTGTCAGTAAGACAATTCCAGTAAACATATACACCAAGTATGAGCGGATGAATCCAGTCATGTAAAAGCGAGATACACGGTTCGTTCCCACTTCGCTTAAGAACATCAAACTATCATAGAAACGGTTTAAGGTAAATCCAGATGGAAACTTCCCATATAAATGCTGCCATTTAGGCAATGTCCAATAGAGCAAGAAACCAATAATGATAATACCTAATGTCATAAACAATTCTGTATTAGGACCATGCCAAGCTTTAATATGAATCTCGATATCGCTTGGTGTTGCATATAAGAATGGTTGCATCGCTAAAACAGCCGGTTTAACCAAGGCATCACCAATCAGATTTGGAATAAAGAAGATAAGTAATACAAGCGTTCCTAAAATAGCAGGTGAAATCAGCATCCCAATAGGCGCTTCATGTGCTGTTTTAGGCAATAAGTCAGGTTGATGCTTTCCTGTAAAGGTGCGGAAAACAAAGTAGAAGCTATATACAAAAGTAAAGACACTAGCGATCCATGCAATGATTGGGAATAGGATTCCCCACGTTTCAAAAGCAAAGAACTCAAATTCAGTAATCGAAAGCATGCCTGTTAAAAACATTTCTTTACTTAAGAATCCATTAAATGGGGGAAGACCCGCCATAGATAAACTACCAATCATGGCAATCGTAAACGTAACCGGCATTAAGCTCATTAATCCGCCTAATTTCCGAATATCGCGAGTACCGGTTTCATGGTCAACAATCCCTGCAATCATGAACAAACTACCTTTGAAGGTTGCATGATTAATCAAATGGAAGATTGCAGCAAAGGCAGCATATTGAAATATGTCATTCTCTTCAACACCTGTATGGAACGAAATAGCTCCAGCACCAAGCAATGACATGATTAAACCTAGCTGACTAACTGTTGAGAAAGCAAGAATTCCTTTTAAATCTGTTTGTTTCAATGCAAAGAATGAACCCCAAAATAATGTTAATAAACCGATGCCCGTAACTAGCCAAATCCATATTTCTGAACTCGCATAAATCGGTGTGAAACGAGCAACTAAATATAATCCGGCTTTAACCATAGTGGCTGAATGTAAGTAAGCACTAACCGGTGTAGGTGCTTCCATTGCATCAGGCAACCAAATATAAAATGGGAACTGTGCAGATTTAGTGAATGCACCCAGTAAAACTAATATGAGCGACCATACAAACCACTCATGATTAAGGAGAGTAGGTGCCTGTCCAATTAATTCTCGAATCGAATAGGTATCACCCATAATCGAAAGTAAAACAAATCCACCAAGCATCATCAATCCACCAAAAACAGTGATCATCATGGATTTGAGTGCGCCAAATCTAGAGCGATCTCGCTTATACCAATACCCGATTAAAAGGAACGATGAAATGGACGTTAGTTCCCAAAAAAAGTACAAGCTAATCAGGTGGTCAGATTGAACAATTCCAAGCATAGCCGTCATGAAAAGCATTAAATAAACATAGAAATTATGTAATTGTTCGCGTGTTTTATCTAAATAGAAAATAGAATACAGCACAACCAACGATCCAATTCCAGTAATTAAAAGTGAGAATAACAAGCTTAAACCGTCTATATAGGAAATAAACGAGATATCAAGCGTTGGAATCCACGGTAAAGAGGATGTAAATGTTTTACCTTTACTCACTTCCGGTAAAAAGGTTGTGTATACAGCAAACAAAAAGACCGGTACTAAAAGGGCGAACCAGCCTGTATGTATTCCGTTAATTTTTTTAAACAAAAACGGTATGAAAAGAGCCGCAATCATCGGAATGAATATGAAAAGTACAAATGACAAGTTAATCCTCCTTCATTAAGAAATTTAAATTTATTGTTTATAAAGTCAAGTATAGCGTAGTTTTAGGCGGATTGCATGAGTGACTACTCAAAGGAAAGGTTGCTAATGGTGTATTTTCTCAGCTATGATAAATAGGAAGAAACATCGCAGATAATGAGGGAAGTTCATGAAAAATCCATATATTTTTGGTTATTTACCACTGATCACAATTATCTTATTTAGTTTAACTTTTGGTGTGTTTACCGTTACGGAAGCATTAGATTTATTTAAAGGAATCGGCGTCTATTCCGGTATGAGAGAATTTTTGTCTGATTTACAGTTACGATTGTTCTTATTAATCGTCTTCGCTTTGTTCTATTTTATGGTTTTTTCAGCTTTAAAATTGATTGCTGAAACCATTCATGAATTAGCGATGCTTTTTTTCTCTAAAGATTTTGAAGGTCATACCATACATCACGCTAGAGGTGGATATGTCGTTTACTTTTTTGGAGGTTTAGCGTCTGTTCTCGGGATTCAATCACTGCCGATCTTAATCCTCATCTTTGGTGTGACAACCTTTATCTATTTCATTTATGTTATTTATAAGTTAAGTCATACGATGACGATGTCTGGTACGGTCGGGATGATTTTATTTGAAATAGTGGTTTGGAGTCTATTTATATCATTAGTCGTCTATGTTTTATTGAAACTTTACAATGGATTAATGGCAAGTTTACCTTTATTAGAATAAAAACAGGGGTGTTCCAAGAGTCACGAAAAGTGACCTCTAGAACACCCCTTTGCTATGTCTAAAAAGATATTACCGTTTTATTAACTCCGAGAATAAATAATGGTGAATTTTTTCAGATTCAATATCTCCCATATCACGTGGTTGATCGTATCCGATCCAAACAGTGGCCGTATATTCTTCTGTTAGTCCGGCTAGCCAAAAGTCATGAAAATCATTAGTAGTACCAGTTTTCGCTCCAATATAACTTGAATCTCCTAGAACTCCAATGCCAGTGCCGTTATCTACAACATCCTGTAGCATAGATCTCATGTAGGATATAGTCTCAGCTGACCAAATTTCTTGTGTTTCTGAATCCCATGCATATAAAATATCCCCATTTTTATTTTTCACAGATCTGATTGCACGGGTAGGTTGATATTGTCCATTTATGAAACTAGAATAAGCGTCCGCCATTTGTAAACTAGTTACCCCATTATTAAATCCGCCGATTGCGGCAGGGAAATTATGATCTTCGATGTTGACTTCACTAAATTGGAAACGATTTAAAAATCCAAAAGCTTGTTCGATTCCAACGGTTTCAAACAGTCGAACGGCCGGCGTATTATAACTAAATCGAAAGGCTTGTTTGATCGGGACATCTCCATAAAATGCACCACCATAATTTTGGGGACAAAATGTTCCTATACAATATTTCCCTCCATTGACTTGACTATCAGGAGAATATTCCGTTGTTTCAAAAAAAGGTGCGTAAACAAGTAATGGTTTTATCGCTGAACCAGGTTGTCGGTAACCTTGATAAGCTCTGTGAAAATCGAATTTCCGATAATCCTTACCGCCATAGAGGGCAATAATTTCCCGGGTTTTATTGTCAATCAATGCACCTGATGCTTGCAATTCGGTATTCTCTAGTTTTTTGTTAAAGCTACGATCTATCGATTGCTGCTTGAGGGGATCTAAACTCGTCTCGATCGTTACACCAGTCGATACAATTTCATCCACTTTACTTTTTAGCTCTGCTTTAATCAAATCTTTCATGGCAGGATCTTGAGCTTTTTCTAAGCGTTCAGCAAATCCGTCTTTCTCAGCAATTAAATCTGATAATTCTTTAATCACATATGTACTGTAGGATGGATACTGTTGCACTTTTTGTTTTGTCTTTAACGTAATTTTTTGTGATTTGAATTCATTCGATTGTTCTTGCGTTATCGTCCCATTTTTAGCTAAAACATCTAGTAAAAGTTCTTGACGAAGTTTCGTCTCATTAAAATTCTTAAGAGGATTATAGAGTGATGGGTTATTTGGAATGGCCGCTAAAAATGCCATTTCTGCTTCCGTACACTCGACTAGATTTTTTTGGAAATAATAGGTTGCAGCTGCACCAATTCCATAAACTTGATTACTAAAATACATTTCATTCATATACATTTCTAAAATTTTTTCTTTAGATGAAACTTGTTCTAATTCGTATGCATATAAAAGCTCGGTTACTTTACGTTCATAGGTTTTTTCTTCCGTTAAATAACGCATGCGAACTAATTGTTGAGTGATTGTACTACCGCCTTGTTGTGATTGTTGTGCAGAAGAATTTGAAACAACAGCACGAACAATCGCGCTTAAATCATATCCAACATGTTCATAAAAATCGGTATCTTCACTTTGGATAAACAGCTCTTGAATAAAGAAAGGAATATCCTCATATTCTAAAGGCTTTCGCCACTCAACATATTCTTCTGAAAATATTTTGCCATTTCGATCTTTCATTGCAACTGGGGAAGAAAAAGAAGGTTCCGTTAACTGGATGGAACTTTTTACTTGAGTTTGAAACTGAGTAGCTGCATGAATTTCACTTTCTATTTGTGTATATAAAAAGATCATGATCGGCAACGCTAATAATATTGTCGATATCCCAATAATTTGTCTCATCCTGAAACCTCCTTTCTAGTAAATACCTACAAAAAGAATAGCACACTTTTCATAGAGAAAAGTGTGCTAATTGTACCTCATGCACGTTGATGTGCTTCTTCTTCTAATAAAACATCTTCAAAATCCTGATCAGGCATTTTGCGTGTCAAAATGAGAACTATATAGGATAGAAGGAATAGGGCACCGGTGACAAAAAACACGGACGATATTCCGATAAACCCACTAACAATTCCACCAAACATTGGCCCAATAATACTTCCTAAAAAGCGAAAACTTGTATTATAACCCATTACTTCACCTTGAATTTCAATAGGTGATTCTCTTCTAACAAGTGCAGTTGTGATCGGGATTAGCCCACCAACTGCGATTCCGAATAACAATCGTAATCCAATCAGGTGCCATAATTCAGTCACAAATGCTTGAGGGACGATAAACAAAAAGGCAAGTAAGAGTAGGAAGGTTAATACTTTCTCGTACCCAATTGAATCACCTAATCGACCCCAATATCTTGCAAATAGTAGATTACCTATTCCAGCAGCACTAAATGTAATACCTGCCAGAAACGCGACATCAGTTGAATCAGTTAGTCCAGCAACATATAGGGATAATAGGGGCTGTATAGTAAAATTCCCTATTTGAATTAACGAAGTAATAATCATTACGTGTAACAACAATCTGTGATGCATTAAACCCGCAAACACCGTTTTTCTCGTGTAAACATGTGCGTCAGCAGATGGCGTTTTGCGGATTTCATTAATTCCGATCATAACGAGCACTGCCGCTAAAGAAATGACAACTGAGGTAATAACAAATGTATATTGGAATCCGAATGAGTCAGCAAGTAATCCACCTAGAACAGGACCAAACAACGTTCCGGAAACACTCCCCATTTGTAACGTACCTAGCGTTTTCCCTGCAACTTCTTTAGGAGTTTGGGAACTGATAAAAGCCAATGAGGTTGGGATGAAACCCGTTACAATTCCCATAAACAAACGCAAGAAGAAAAACGCTTCAACAGAATCAACAAATCCCATCAATAAAATACTGATAGATATACCAAAACCATTGATAATTAGGATTGGTTTATATCCGAATTTATCTGCGATTCTACCCCAAATCGGAGACATTAAAAAAGCAGAAACAAAGGTAATACCAAAAACCATGCCGGACCACTTTTGGACATAAGCATCTGAAAAATCACCCATTGTGTTAATATATAGTGATAAAAAAGGCATGATCATGGTCGCTGTGCCGGCTACTAAAAAATTGGAAACAAACATTATATAGAAATTTCTTTTTTGTACGGTCATACGTTCACTTCTTTCTAAAACAAAAACATTGCATTCATAACCCATACTATTATAAAACATTTCGGCTTCCGAATAAAGTGATATGTCTTAATTACTGTAAAAACAAAAGTAATATGATAGAATATCTTAGGGTGAAACGAAAATGAAAAAACAAGGTTTATTGGTCATTTTTAGTGCAATTCTGATACTATCAGGTTGCGGAACTAAGAAAGAAGATCAAGCAGAAAAAAACAATGAAGCTGGTGAAGAGACTAAAACTTCAGCCTCAGAAAAAGGAGAGAGTCAAATGTATCCACAATTATCAAAAGAAGTAGCATCAAACGAAGCATTAGTAGTTATGAACACAACAATGGGAGCAATCAAAATTAAATTATTCCCTGAGGTAGCACCTAAAACTGTTGAAAACTTCATTACTCATGCAGAAAACGGTTATTATGACGGCATCATCTTCCACCGAATCATCCAAGATTTCATGATTCAAGGTGGCGATCCAACAGGTACAGGTATGGGTGGCGAAAGCATTTACGGTTCTACATTTGAAGATGAGTTCTCAGATAAAGCGTTCAACCTACGTGGAGCTTTATCAATGGCTAACGCTGGACCTGGTACAAATGGAAGCCAATTCTTTATCGTTCAAGCAAGCCGTGTCGATTCAAGCATGTTAAAACAAATGAAAGATGCTGGCTATCCTGAAGAAATCGTAGAAGCATATGCTACTAACGGTGGTACTCCTTGGTTAGACAACCGTCACACAGTTTTCGGACAAGTAGTTGAAGGATTAGAAGTTATTGATGAAATGGCTTCAGTTCAAAAAAATGGTAGCGACAAGCCACTTGAAGATATTAAAATCGAATCGATCGAAGTTCTTCAAAAATAAGTTAGGAAGTGTCAAATATGAGTTCATGGATGGTTATCCTGTTTCTCTATTTTCCTGAAGACAAATCAGAGTATATACCCGCAGCAATCAGTTTCATCATTTTTTCAATTGCTTGTGTATTAACTTTTAGATGGATTGTTAAGAAGTCTAAAAAGCAAGAAGAGCAAGTGAAGGAATTAGAAGAAAGAGTGTTGCGTGAACGTCAGCTAGAAAAAGAAAACAATCAATGATAATAGAAATGGCCGACCCCGTTAAGGAGTCGGCCATTTTTGTTTAGACATAGAAAATGTTGATTTTCATTTCGGCGGACGCTTTCCGCGGGCACTTCTTCAGCCGCTTCCCTCGCGATGCTCAGTCCAGGGTCTTCAGTGCGTGCTGTTTCCGCTGGAAAGATTAGGACCATGGTTCTAATCTTTGCGACGAAGCTAGCGCAGCGATGCAGGAGCAGGAGCAGTTTATTTACGCCACCTACATTTCAATCAACTGAAATCAATTTAAAAATAATATTATTATATATCCTTATTCTAGAATGGCCGACCCATTTTCGAGGTCGGCTATTTTTTTAGAAAAATAATTTAACTTAAAGCATGTATAAACCTATCTACACCATCTTCAAGTGTTTTGCGAGGACAGGCAATATTCATTCGCATGAATCCTCTACCAGATTCTCCATACTTAGAGCCCGGTTCTAAGGCTAATTTCCCTTTATGAAGTAACAACTCCATCATTTCTTCTTCAGATAATCCGGTAAGTCGATAATCAATCCAAAGCAAGTACGTTGCATCAGGGCGAGCAATTTTTACTTTAGGTAATGCAGATGTAATGGATTCAATTGCATAGTCAATATTTGATGATAAAACTTCTAATAATTCTACTAGCCAAGGTTCGCCATGTTCATAAGCTGCTTTTAATGCAGTCGCACCAAAAGGACTCAATTCCATTTGACCATGAGCTGCTGCGTGGTCTCGCAATTGTTCACGCTTTTGAGCATCGGTTACAATCATCACTGCAGCTTGAACACCCGCTAAATTGAATGTTTTAGTTGGCGCAACACACGTAATAATTCGATCTGCTTCATTGTCAGCTAAAGATGCTAAAGGATAATGTGTGTGTCCTGGATAAACCAAATCTGCGTGTATTTCATCAGATAGTATCATCGTGTCGTATTTCGCACATAAGCGGATAATTTCAATTAACGTTTCTTTGGACCAAACCATTCCTCCAGGATTATGAGGATTACATAAAATAAATAGCTCAATCCCGTTTCGTAACTTTTCTTCAAATGAAACGAAATCCATTGCATAGGTTCCGTCTGACTCTTTTAATGGACTTACTTCGACTTTTCTCCCGAGTTTTTCAGGGATACTGAAAAATGGCGGATAGACGGGTGGTGTGACCAAAATGCTCGCACCAGGTTTGGTGAACGTTTCGACTACAGTTGCAATTGCCGGAACTACGCCATGATGAAAGAGCATCCACTCGGTTTCAGTCTCCCAGTTATGCTTAGTATGTAACCATGATTGAACAGCCGTTTTGCAACCTTCACATATGTATGAATAACCGAAAATGGGGTGATTGATTCTTTCTTGTAAAGCCTCAGTTACAACAGTTGGCGCTGCAAAATCCATATCTGCAACCCACATAGGTAATATATCTGATGCATCGCTAATATCGTAAATTTTCTCCATCCAATCCCATTTTACGGAGCGGGTATCGCGACGATTATATACTTGATCAAATGAGCTCACGTCAATTCCCTTCTTTCCTTTTTTTATTTATATGGTATCATAGCCTTTATTAAAGAAAAGTAAATAGGTGAAAAAAGATGCAAACTATAGAGATGAATAGACGAGCAGTTTTAATACTAGCTTCTTGGGATCCTTTTAAATTAGGCTCGGAAGCGTATGATACAGAAACGGCAGATGTCGTGGCAGCACTACAAGGTATTGATCATCCATCTGATCTTGCAAAAAAGATTCAAACCATTTATGAACATTCTTTCGAAAAATGGATTCCACTTGAGCAATGCATGCAAATTTCATACAAGCTTATTGCAGTGAAATTTGAAGCGAAATGTATTGTTTAGCATTATTGAATTCTATAACGGGGAGTCATAATAGTCATGAGAAATGACTTTTATGACTCCCCGTTTTTTTGCTCAATATACCTACTATTACAATAATAGCTTCTATTTTTACAAGTTTAGCTTTCAAATTTACAACATTAGCTGCACAAATTACAACATGAGCTACACAAATTACAACTTTTCAATCTATATAAAAAAGTACATCTCTTTCTAAAATGAAAGGATGTGTCAAATTGTATAAAAGAATAACCGAGTATTTAACTCAATTCATTTTCTTATCTAAAAACTATAAGTCATATTACAAAGATCACCTATGCAGAAGTTATAACAATATGAAAACTGTTTACCTCTTAGGAATAAAGATTGTAGAAATTTTTCTATTGATTGGAATGGAGGCGACGACTCCGAGGGGAATAGCATGAGCTTTAGACCCTGGACCGAGCTTGAGAGGGAAGCGGCTAAAGCCGTGCCCCCGGAAAGCGACCGTCGCAATGGAAATCAACTTTTATGATTGTTTAAAGTTTCAAACAGACACCATGTGTTTTTAAATTTGTATATAGAAGCTGATATCACAATAAAAAAGACGTAGCTTGCACCATTTGCGGTACAAGCTACGTCTTTTCTAATTATGAATTAACTTGAAGTCCATCCATTAAGTTTGAAACTGGAACTTCGAGTGCGTTGGATAATTTTAAAATGGCCTGTTCTGAAGGGATTTCTGAACCAGACTCATATTGTTCTAATTTTCCTGCACCAATTCTTGTTTTTAGCGATAAATCTTCTAAAGACATATTGCGTTCTTCGCGTAATGAGCGAAGCTGAGTGTGAAATTCTTGTTTCATCTTCATGCACTCCTTTCCATACATACATCATATGCTTGATACTATCTTATCATACCGTAAGACTTTATAAATGGGGAAATAAGTCGTCTTACGCACACATCAAAAATCTATAATTTTATTTAAATAGGGCCTGAATTGTAGGTAGCATAGCATTAATAAAAACAAGGATGATCGCAACTGGTGCTAAATACCGAACAATAAAGTGCCAAATGTTGAACCACAATGAAGAAATATTCAACTCGGTAAATGTTTCAGTTTTTGTTAATACATAACCAGCAAAGATTGATATTAATAAGGCACCTAAAGGCAATCCAATGCTATTAGTACTAAAATCTGCAAAGTCGAAGAAAGTTTTCCCGAAAATTTTAACGTCTGCAAAAACACCAAATGACAAGGCACTTGGAATACCCACTAGGAAGATTAGAAGTCCATAGATCCAAGATGAGCGCTTACGTTTATCATATGCATTTTTTATTCCAATCGATACTACAATTTCCAACATGGAAATTGAAGAAGTCAATGTTGCAAATAAAAGAAGCACGAAGAAAAGCAACATGAAGAAGGCTCCAAAAGGTATTTGTTCAAAAACGGCAGGTAAAATGATAAATGCAAGTCCAGGTCCTTCGTTAGGTGAATAACCTAATGCAAAAACAGCTGGGAAAATTACAAGACCGGCCATGATTGATATTCCCACATTGAGCAAAGAAACACTTAAAGCTGAATTACCCAGCTTTTGGTCCTTCGGAAGATATGACGCGTACGTCATCATACCAGCCACGCCTACGCTTAAAGAGAAGAATGCTTGTCCTAAAGCCATCAACATGGTGTGACCATTTAAATAAGACCAATCAGGAACAAACATAAATTTAATGCCTTCCATAGCCCCGTCTAAAGTTAATGAACGGATAACCAAGACGATAAAGAAAATAAGTAGGGCAGGCATCATGATTCGGCTAGCACGTTCAATCCCGCCTTCAATTCCGCCTTGGACAATTAAAACGGTAAGAAACATAAAGACAGCCTGTCCGATAATAACTTCCCACGGGTTTGCAATAATTGATTCAAACAATGCTGCATAATAACTCTCACTACTATTATTAAGAGTGAAGAATAGCGCTCTTGTTAAATATGATAATATCCAACCGCCAACAACACTGTAGAACGATAGAATAATGAACGAGAAGAAAAATCCTGAGTATCCAATAATAGACCATTTTTTTCCCGGTGCTAATTTTTTCAATGTAGTCACTGCATCTGCCTGGCCTTTTCGACCAATGACAAACTCAGCAAGCAATATAGGTAGTCCGATTAACATCGTACTGATGATAAATAATAAAACAAATACGCTACCACCGTTTGTTCCTGCCATATATGGAAACTTCCATATAGCTCCTAGTCCAATAGCGCTTCCGGCTGCTGCTAGGACGAAGCCTATTTTCGATGCAAAATGATCGCGATTTGCCATGTTTTCCACTCCCTTAAAATATAAAGATTTTCTCATTCTACACGACAGGTTATAAAAATAATAGAATTTTTTGAAACATTATGTGAAAAAGAAACGTATTACAAATATAGACAGCAAGGAGGGGGCTTCATGCAAGTTACAGAAATGGTTAATCATGCACAAAATGGGAATCTAATTGCATATGGCGAATTAATGGAACACCATCATCGAACGGTCGAAAAATACGTTTTTCAATGTGGAGTAAAAGTAGTTGATATTCAGAGTGTAACCCAGGAAGTTTTTATTAAACTATATAAATCCTTAGGTGAATTTCCAAGTTCCGATTTTACAACTTGGCTATATAAACTAACATTAAAGGCCACCCGTGATTATCATAAAAGAGAAAAGCGAGGAGAAGAAGAGCAAGAATTACATAGGGATGAACATTCAACTCGATTGCCCCAATCGAGGATTTTAGTTTTTGATGAAGATCGAGAGCTTCATGATGCTATTCAACTATTAGATGAGAAATATAGAAATCCACTCGTTTTGTTTTATTTCCAAGAGCTTACATATGTTCAAATTGGTGAAGTTTTAAATATCCATCCTTCTGAAGTTGAATCTAGACTGACGGATTCGCGAGAGAACATTAAATCGTCACTTGAAATATTAGACGACAACCAATTCGAACAGAATTTGAATTTATTAAAAAAATCATACATGCGAGTTCCCTCAAAATTTAATGTAGACGAAGTTCTTCGACGAATAGAATTAGAGAGAGGTAATGGGGAGGATTCAATTTCTCCGGAAAAAGGAAATAAGTCAAATAAGCATAAGCTTAATGTTTGGGCAGTGGGGTTAGCTAGTATCTTGTTAATAGGGATACTAAGTACTTCATTTTTTAAAGATGAAGTTGCCCAAAGTAATGAGGTTGTTAATGCTGATGATACTAAAAGCATTGACGATTTTAAAAAGTCTTTTGAAGAACAAAAAACTACCTATCGAAATACACTTGGGTTAACAGAAGAAGAATTTAATCAAATTGAATTTGTAAAAATGGCTAATCAATTATTTGCCCTTAATTTTAAAGAGGATCGTTCAGAAAATGAATCTAGTAGTTCATCCAATGAACGGTATGAAGAAGTGTTAGATGTGTTAAAAATACCTTCACAAATGATTAATGATGCGACTGCTGAAGGGATTATGGAAGGTGATGAAGGTGCGGTATTCATTGATGAAGTAAATACTAAAATCGATTACTTGATTACTTATTATAATTCTGTTTTAGATAGACATCGTGAAATATTGAATACGGCAAAAATGAGCGGAAGATTAGATGCGAATTATTTGCGAGCAAATCGTTATGATTTACCTGATGAGTTAGAGAATATGTTAAATCATGCACATACTCAAGGCGTTTCAATAAGAGTTTCGAGGGATGAGAAGCGCTATGAAGCATTTTTTGAGTACCCAGATCATTGGCACAGCTTATATGAAGTTGTACAAGATTCTTCTTTATCTTTACTAATGCTTAAACCAATGATTCCTTTTACATATGGAGGCGAGTTAGTCTTGCCCCCAAATGAATCTGCTATGTATTTAAATCAGTTAGAACACATGTTGTTAAGCACGAGCCACCGTAATTCTCTCTACGCTATTATGAAATCACAATATGAGGATTTAGCTTATACGTTAATTTTTGGAGCAAGTAACACGGAAGTGGTTACGGATGGTCGTGTTAATTATGAATTCCAAGCTGTCTGGAATAGTTTACGATACAGTTATGGTGATTCACCTATGAAATACTTCATTAGACCAATGTTTGAATCCGTAAGCGAAAATGATTGGGAAGTAAATGAAACGTATCAAAGTTTAAACTTTAATGATCTTAAGGTGGCGTTTACACTTGCAGAAAATGGTGACCTAGCAGCCATTATGCCGAAAGAAGTAAGTGGGGCAAAATCTACTACTATTAATTGGCCAAACAGTGAAGTAGAGCAAAAGGTAGCAAAATCTATAGAAAATATGGATTTATCGCAAATAAGTCAAATTGTTGGATTGAGTCCAATAGAAAGTGTTGTCTTTTATCAACACGCCCAGGAAGAAAATTTAAGTGGAATCAATCATCAACTTTTATCATTTATGAATTTTACTGATCATGAGAATTTCGAGAAGGTAATGAATAGTTGGCTAAACTATGAATTGATTCCAAAAGAAGCAACGAGTCTTCGTTATCAAGACGAGAATACTTTTGAGCAGCATGGAAACTTTGTAGGTTCAGTCGATGTATTGAATGGAGATCGAGTGATTCGAACAATTCCCGTTAATCGAAGTCACCAGGGAATATGGACAATCGATGCAAGCTTAAGTTATTTGCTTTATAGTGAGCCACATTCAGACATTGATGAACAGACTATAAAAGATATTCAAGAACTTTATACTAGGTTTAAAGAAAATTACGATTACACCGTTTTAAAAGATGTAGGAGCAACAATGGTTGCGGGAATTTATCTTGAAGCAGCAAGTCAAGGAGATTTAACAACACAGTATGAACTACTGTTAAAAGGTGAGAATACTCCGAATAAAGAAGAATTTCTATCAAGTCCATCCGAGATAGAGACCGATTGGAAGGAACAATATCTCTCGATGGAATCGCATCAAGTCTACCCTTCTGAAGAATTACTTCTCAGCGGTGATAAAGATAAAACCGATGAATTTGATGTCACTGTATGGCTATATATTCAACCTGAATTAGTCACTAACGAGTTCTACCGAAATGGTTTCCAAATGCGGAAAACGGTTGACGGGTGGCGTGTGTATAATATGCCTGATCAATGAGTCTTTTGAGTTAATTCCTAGTTTATGGTATAATCTACTATGGCCTTAAGGTAGATAGGTATATATTTGATACTAGGAGAGATTATTATGACAAAGAAGTATGAAGTTGGAGAAGTAGTCGCAGGTAAAGTTACTGGCGTTCAGCCATATGGTGCTTTTGTTGCTTTAGACGAAGAAACACAAGGATTGGTTCATATCTCTGAAATCACATATGGTTATGTGAAAGAAGTGAGTGAATTTTTATCAGTAGGACAAGAAGTCGAAGTGAAAGTTTTAGAAGTGGACGAAGAAGCGGGTAAAATCAGCCTGTCAATTCGTGCATTACAAGAACGCCCACCGGTTATTCGTAAAGAAGACAAGCCGAAGAAATCTTTACAAGCTCGTGTAGATGAGCGAGATTCTGAAGGGTTCAATTCATTAAAAGACAAATTAGAAGACTGGATCAAACAATCTGGTCAATGAGTAAAAGCGAGCATCTCTTTATTGAGATGGCTCGCTTTTTTTATTTCTTCATTTTCCTTAAGCGGTATTGCAAGTTTTGTCTACTCATCCCAAGAGCATTAGATGCTTTCGTTACATTCCCTTCAAACATCCCCATGACTTTTTGTAAGTAGTACATTTCAGCTTCTCTCAAGTATTCGTCTAAAGGCAACAAGTCTTTTTCAGATTGAACAACAAAGTCTTCAGCTCTTTTTAGTGGTTCTCTTATTTCTTGAACCTTGAGTTTGAAATGAAGGGGTAACATCTCAAACGTTACAAGTTCTTCTGTCGTGATTATGGAAGAAATTTCATCTAATAAAATTTCAACTTCTTTTAAATTCCCTGGCCAATCGTAGGAATGGAACAATTCCCGAACATCCGGGGATAATCCATGAATAATAGATCCAAAACGAACTCGATGTCTGGCAAAATAATCATGAACGAATGGATCAATATCTTCTCTCCGTTCTCGTAATGGGGGAACATATATCGTCATAGTAGTGAAGAAATAATATAAGTCTTTTAAAAGCTCTCCTGAGGCAATTAAATCGATTGGGTCTGCGCCTACACTTGCCAAAAATAAGTGTCCACTAAGAGTCGGATCATTGACCATTTCAAACAATTGTTGCTGCATAGCTAAAGTTAAAAGATCAATACGTTCACAGAAGATTGTACTTTCATCAAGAACAACTAAATCTTCTTTTAACTTATTTAGAATCGTTGGATCTGAATTGTGGCAATATAACGTATAAAAATGAACCAAAGGTGGTGACAATTCGTAATGTATGCCTTCAGCCACTAAATCTTTTCCAGTTCCAGCTTCTCCAATCAAAAGAACAGATAATCGAGCAGTTGCGGCTTTTTTTGCAGTCGAGATAACTTGTTTCATGGCATCAGAAACGGCCGTAATAACTGAAAATGTGATTGGTTCGCCATATCTGCGCAAAGGTTGATAAACCAATCGTTCTAATGTCGTCACATCACGAGCTAATTCAACTGCTCCAATTAATATCCCGTCTTGAAAGACAGGATACGTATCATTTATGGTTGTGATTTCATGTCCATTACGATTCCAATACGTTTGTTTAACATTTAAGACTTGCTGGCCACTTTGTAGTACTTTTAATAAAGTACTCTCATGTTGGTCAAACTGAAATAGTTCCAATAAGGTTCGGTCCGCTACATCATGTAAATCCAAACCTTCGATGTTTTTCATTTTTTCATTGTATAAAATAGTGCGTCCATTTTGGTCTATTGCATGTATACCAACGGATATATGGTCACTCGCGAAGCGATAAAAAGGTAATAATTCAAGATCTTTATGATTCATTGGAGGTCCACTCCTAACTTTTTTTACGAAAATAAGAAATATGACTTGAAAAACGCAACAATCTTTTGCATTATTATAGATGTAAACGAAATAAAAGTGCAAATTATTTTTGCACTAAAATAAATTATAGGAGGATTCACATGATTCCTTATAAACACGAAGCATTCACAGATTTTTCAAAAGAAGAAAACAAAAAAGCTATTCAAGAAGGTTACAAAACGGTAGCTGGCTATATGGGGCAAGACTTCCCATTAATCATTGGTGGAGAAAGAATTACAACAGAAGAGAAGATTGTATCTTACAATCCTGCAAATAAAACTGAAGTAGTAGGTTCAGTATCTAAAACAACTCACGAATTAGCATCAAAAGCAATGGACATTGCTGACGCTACATTTAATACTTGGAAAAAAGTAAAACCTGAAGTTCGTGCAGACTTACTTTTTAAAGCGGCTGCTATTATGCGTCGCCGTAAATTCGAATTCTCAGCATTGTTATCGAAAGAAGCTGGTAAAACTTGGGTCGAGGCTGATGTTGAAGCAGCTGAAGCTATCGACTTCCTAGAATATTATGGTCGTCAAATGCTTCGTTTAAAAGATGGACACCCAGTTGAAAGCCGTCCAGGCGAATATAATCGTTATGACTACATTCCTATGGGAGTAGCTGTTGTTATCTCTCCATGGAACTTCCCGTTCGCAATTATGGCAGGAACTGCAGTTGCGGCAATCGTAACTGGTAATACAGTATTACTAAAACCAGCTTCAACAACTCCTGTTGTTGCTTATAAATTTGTTGAAATTTTAGAAGAAGCTGGTATGCCTGCTGGCGTATTGAACTTCATCCCAGGTTCTGGTGCTGAAGTTGGCGATTTCTTAGTAGATCACCCACGCACGCGTTTAATCAGCTTCACTGGTTCACGTGATGTAGGGCTTCGTATTTTTGAACGTTCTTCTAAGTTAAATGAAGGTCAAATTTGGATTAAACGTGTTATCGCTGAAATGGGCGGTAAAGATACAATCGTAGTTGATAAAGAAGCTGATTTAGAATTAGCTGCTCAATCAATCGTTAAGTCTGCATTTGGTTTCAGCGGTCAAAAATGTTCTGCATGTTCACGTGCCGTAATCGTTGAAGACGTTTATGAACAAGTGTTAAATCGTGTAGAAGAATTAACGAAAGCTCTATCTGTCGGTGTTCCTGATCAAGATGAGCATTTTGTTGGACCAGTAATCGATGGCTCAGCATTCAAAAAAATCATGAGCTACATTGAAATCGGTAAAGGTGAAGGTCGCTTAGTAGCGGGTGGAACTGGAGATGACTCGAAAGGATTCTTCATTCAACCTACTGTAATCGCTGATTTAGATCCTAAAGCAGTTATTATGCAAGAAGAAATCTTTGGTCCAGTTGTTGGTATTGCGAAAGCGAAAGATTTCGACCATGCACTTGAAATTGCAAACAACACTGAGTACGGCTTAACTGGAGCTGTAATTACTAATAACCGTATGAACCAAGAAAAAGCACGTGAAGAATTCCATGTTGGTAACTTGTACTTCAACCGTGGATGTACTGGCGCTATTGTTGGGTACCAACCATTTGGTGGATTCAACATGTCAGGTACAGATTCAAAAGCAGGCGGACCTGATTATTTAGGACTGCACTTACAAGCTAAAACAACTTCTGAAATGTTATAAGAAATGCGTATAGCGCCACTCAAGCTCGACTCCGACGGTGGAAGAAACGAATCGAAAGCCTGCTTTCGCATGAGTTTCTGAAGCGGCGGTGCGAGCTGGCGCTAGGAGCTAGACAGTTATGGAAGGAAGGCTAAGAGCCCGACATCGTGTCGGGACGCCTTCATGACTGTCAGCCCGAGCTTAACTGAGAGATAGGCTTCAATGCTTAACATTAGAAAAATTCCCACATCATGTGGGCCATAGACAGGCACATCTGAAGATGCGTCTGTCTTTTTTTGAAAAACTAAGGAGGCGAAACATTATGACAGTTTCACAGAATGTAATAGAACAAACCGAGAAATTTGGCGCTCCTAACTATCATCCACTGCCAATCGTTATTTCTGAAGCACAAGGCGTTTGGGTGAAAGATCCAGAAGGAAATAAATTCATGGATATGCTTTCTGCTTATTCAGCCGTAAACCAAGGGCATCGTCATCCAAAAATCATTCAAGCACTTAAGGATCAAGCGGATCGTGTAACATTGACTTCACGTGCTTTCCACAATGATCAATTAGGACCTTGGTATGAAATGATTTGTGAAATGTCAGGTAAAGAAATGGCACTTCCAATGAACACGGGTGCAGAAGCAGTTGAAACAGCTATTAAAGCTGCTCGTCGTTGGGCTTATGATGTAAAAGGCGTTGCTGAAAACCAAGCACAAATTATTGCATGTGAAGGTAACTTCCATGGCCGTACTATGGCTGCCGTTTCTCTATCATCAGATCCAGATTACAAGCGTGGCTTCGGACCATTATTGCCAGGTGTTAACATTATTCCTTATGGTGATTTAGAAGCTCTTAAAGCAGCAATCACTCCGAATACTGCTGCATTCCTAATTGAGCCAATTCAAGGTGAAGCGGGAATCATTATTCCACCAGCTGGATTTATGAAAGCTGCACGTGAACTTTGTCGTGAAAATAACGTCTTATTTATTGCAGATGAGATTCAAGCGGGTCTTGCTCGTACTGGTCGTATGTTTGCATGTGAGTGGGAAGATGTTAATCCAGATATGTACATTTTAGGTAAAGCACTTGGAGGCGGAGTATTCCCAATTTCATGTGTTGTTGCGAATAAAGAAATTCTTGAAGTATTCAATCCAGGTTCACATGGTTCAACGTTTGGTGGGAACCCAATGGCATGTGCCGTATCTATTGCATCTTTAAACGTATTAAAAGATGAAAAATTGGCTGAACGCTCTGAAGAACTTGGGAATTATTTTAAAGAAGAATTATCGAAAATTGAACATTCTTCTATTAAAGAAGTACGTGGTCGTGGTTTATTCATCGGTATGGAACTTAACGAAGCAGCTCGTCCATATTGTGAAGAGTTAAAAGAATTAGGTTTATTGTGTAAGGAAACGCATGATACCGTGATTCGTTTTGCTCCTCCATTAGTTATTACAAAAGAAGAATTAGATTGGGCAATTGAAAAAATTCAAAAAGTATTTAATAAATAATATTAATTGTTAAAAAACAAATCCAATTATGTTACAATGATTGCGATGTAATCATTATGAATAAAGAGGCGAAACTATAAAATGGCTGAAAATCTAAACCTGTTCACATCAACTCAAGATGTTATTCAGGACGCTCTTAACAAACTAGGATACGATGAAGGAATGTTTGAACTCTTGAAAGAACCATTACGTATGCTTGAAGTACGTATTCCGATTAAAATGGATGATGGTTCTGTAAAAGTTTTCACTGGGTTTCGTGCACAACATAACGACGCAGTAGGACCTACTAAAGGTGGCGTTCGTTTCCATCCACAAGTTTCTGAAGATGAAGTAAAAGCTTTATCAATGTGGATGACGTTGAAATGTGGAATTGTTGATTTACCGTATGGCGGAGGTAAAGGTGGGATCATTTGTGATCCTCGTCAAATGTCGATGAATGAAATTGAAAAGTTAAGTCGCGGATATGTTCGTGCAATTAGTCAATTCGTTGGTCCAACAAAAGATATTCCTGCACCGGATGTATTCACCAACTCACAAATCATGGCATGGATGATGGATGAGTATAGTCGCATAGATGAATTTAACTCTCCAGGCTTTATTACTGGGAAACCAATTGTACTTGGTGGTTCACAAGGACGCGATCGTGCAACAGCACAAGGTGTAACAATCTGTGTTGAAGAAGCAGCTAAAAAGCGCGGAATCGATATGAATGGAGCCCGTATTGTCATTCAAGGTTTCGGTAATGCAGGTAGTTTCTTAGCTAAATTCATGAGTGATGCTGGAGCGAAAGTTATCGGTATTTCAGATGCTTATGGTGCGTTACATGACCCGAATGGTTTAGATATTGATTATCTTTTAGACCGTCGTGACAGTTTTGGAACTGTAACAACGTTGTTTGAAAATACAATTTCTAACCAAGAATTGCTTGAATTAGAATGTGATATTTTAGTTCCTGCAGCAATTGAAAATCAAATTACAGCTGAAAATGCTCATAATATTAAAGCAAGTATCGTAGTAGAAGCTGCAAATGGTCCAACAACAACAGAAGCTACTAAAATATTAACGGAACGTGGCATTTTGCTTGTTCCTGATGTTTTAGCAAGTGCTGGTGGAGTTACTGTTTCTTATTTTGAGTGGGTTCAAAATAACCAAGGATACTATTGGACAGAAGAAGAAGTAAACGAAAAACTTTACAAAAAAATGATCGCAGCATTCGAAAATGTTTATAACGTTGCAACAACTCGTAATATTAATATGCGCTTAGCTGCATATATGGTTGGTGTTCGTAAAACAGCAGAAGCTTCACGCTTCCGTGGCTGGGTTTAATAAATAAAAGTTCTACCTAGATTTTCTAGGTAGAACTTTTTCTTTTTCAAGCACTTATCTTTGATTTCATTTGAAAAAATGCACATAATGATGGATAGAGGAGATGATACCTATGAATACATTTACATTTTACAATCCAGTAAAATTGATATTTGGTAAAGGTCAGTTAGAACAGATAAAACAAGAATTACCTACATACGGCAAAAAGGTTCTTGTTGTGTATGGTGGAGGAAGTATCAAGAAAAATGGTCTTTACGATGAGGTAATGGCCACATTAAAAGAAGCTGAGATGGAAGTGTTTGAGCTAGCTGGAGTCGATCC
The DNA here is from genome assembly GCF_057785155.1 of Paenisporosarcina sp. NCBI lineage: Bacteria > Bacillati > Bacillota > Bacilli > Caryophanales > Caryophanaceae > Paenisporosarcina > Paenisporosarcina sp. Next base: position 5,123 of record NZ_JBYNRN010000021.1, on the reverse strand, counting down.
GAATCCACGAATATCAACCGCTCGTCAAGGTGTAGATATTTGTAAAAAGGAAAATATCGATGTTTTATTAGCAGTAGGTGGAGGTTCAGTTATTGACTGTACGAAATTGATAGCTGCTGGTGCAAAATACGATGGGGATGCTTGGGATTTAGTTAGTCGAAAAGCAGTTCCTGAAGCAGCACTTCCTTTTGGGACAGTTCTTACTCTCGCAGCGACCGGTTCAGAAATGAATTCAGGTTCTGTCATTACGAATGAAGAAACGCAAGAGAAATACGGATGGGGTAGCCCATTGGTGTTCCCTAAATTTTCGATTCTAGATCCAACTTATACGATGTCAGTTCCATTAAATCATACCGTTTACGGTATCGTCGATATGATGTCTCACATTTTCGAACAATACTTCAACAATGCCACAAACACACCTGTTCAAGATGAGATGTGTGAAGGGGTTTTAAGAGCAGTAATGGAAGCAGCTCCAAAACTGTTGAATAACTTACATTCTTACGAAGATCGCGAAACGATTCTTTTCGCTGGAACGATTGCATTGAATGGAATGCTTCAAATGGGATATAGAGGAGACTGGGCTACTCATAATATTGAACATGCCGTTTCTGCTGTTTATGATATTCCTCATGCAGGTGGTTTAGCTGTATTGTTCCCACACTGGATGCGCCATAATTTGAAGGTAGATCCGGAACGTTTTGCACGTTTGGCTGTTTATGTGTTTGGTGTTGAACCAGATGGCAAAACAGTGGAGGAAATTGCTAACGAGGGCATCGATAACCTACGTGAGTATTGGACTTCTTTAGGTGCACCAGAAACCCTAGCTCATTATGATATCGACGATTCGAATCTAGAGTTAATGGTAGAAAAAGCAATGGTTTACGGACGCTTTGGAAACTTTGTTCCTTTAGAAGCTGAAGATGTACGAGCTATATTAAAAGCGTCTCTTTAATTTTTGACATGAATAAAGAAGCTAACCTCTTGTCTATCCTAGGATGGACAGGAGGTTTTTTAATGATTGAATTATCATCTGCATTAGAAGGAAAGCGATTTGAAAAAGGTTTCTTGGATGGATTTTTAAATGGCAATGGTTTTACATTAGGTGGGGGATGGGAATATGATCATGCGTATTATGATTATATCTTTCAAAAAGAACCGTACTATGATGTATTAAGGATTCCGGTCTTTGTAAAATCGGGAAATTTTGATCAACCATCTTCTAAATTAGAATGTGGTCGCCCATTTTTATTACGTCACTGTTATCAATATGGTATTGATGATGAAAAAGATGCGTTATTTGGTATCGGTGGTGGATTACTAAATCAATTTCAAAAGCCAATTGATAAAGATGCTCCAATAAGCGATAAACTTGTCGTTAAAGGAGTAGAACTACTTGAAAGAATAGATCGTCAATTACATTAAGAAATCCCGTTCAATGAACTCATTGAACGGGATTTTTATCATTATCTTTATTCAGTATTCACTAAGTGGGGGAAGAGTTTCGGGACGATTACTCACATGTTTCCAATGGGTAATTCCATCATCTTCATCAAATGAAATGGTTACATCCTGAACGCCGTGTTGAGCAAGAATTAACTCGACCAAATGGTCACGAATATCATCTGCTTCGGCAAATGATATGTCTGGATTGACTTTAGCGACTAATTCAACGTGTAAGAATTCGCCTTCTTTAATTACTTCTAATTTTTTAATATCGCGTACATCTTTTTGATCCATAATTAGATGTGCAATGTGATTCAGCATTTGTTCATCTGTTTCACCAATTGCGCCTCGAGCATTTTCTAAGAATATACGTCCAACAACATAAAACATCATACATCCGATAATAATAGATACAATTCCTTCGGCTTGGAGGAATCCTGTATAATGCGCAATCACTACAGCAATTAATGCTAAAAGGTTACCACTTGTTGCCACTAAATCTTCCATAAATACTAATTTAGTAGCAGGTTTTGCATTCTTTAAATGAGCAAAACTCTTCGTAAGTGGGTCTAATCCTTTAGATTCTGTTCGAGTTTCATGTAAAACCTCTTTACCTGCTTTATATAGAACAAACAATTCTAGAACGGTTGCAATGGCTAAGACACCAATAATAATTAAGAAACCACCTGATTGGGTTGGATGTTGAATATGGTGCCAACCTTCAATAATTGTTTCGTATGCCAAGATTCCTACTATAAGGACAGCAAATAATAACACAATATTTACAACACGACCAAATCCGTTAGGGAATTTCGGGGTAGGGGCTTTTTTAGAAAGAGCAGATCCAATGAAAACAAAATATTGATTGGCAGCATCTCCTACAGAGTGCATCATTTCAGCAAACATAGCGACGTTTCCTGTAAGGAAAAACGCTCCTCCTTTTAATCCAGCAATAATGGTATTAATAATAGCGGCTAATAATGATGGTTTATTTCCTTCTTTTAATAGTGCGAAAAAATCTTTCATAGTTACCTCCAGTTAAGTTAAAATTTCAATTTCAATTCGATCGATAAATTCTAGTGAATGGATACTGCGGTAAAGTGATAATGTATCTTTCTTAGGTAATACGGATAAACGCAATTCTATTTCATGCTTTACTCGTTGATCAGCTAACGGGATATCTCTAACTCTCATATTTTCTATATGGAATTGTTGATCGGATAAATAAACCATTAGATCTTCAATAGAAGTATACTCAGAAACCAGAACTTTTAAATAGATTTCTCTCATTCTTAATCGCTTAGGTCCAATTTTATTAAGAAATGGGGGGAGTACTTCAATACCAATGATTACAATAAGAACACTAATCGCTGCCTCAATATAAAATCCTGCACCTACAGCTATACCAATACCTCCTGCACCCCAAATCATTGCAGCAGTTGTTAAGCCAGTAATGCTGTCATTGCCTTTACGTAATATTACTCCTGCTCCAAGGAAACCTATTCCACTGACTATTTGAGCTGCAAGACGGAGGGGGTCCATCGTAATATTTACTCCATCTCTAGGTTCTGCCATGTAGGCAGACTCAATCGAAATATAAGTCAGCAAGCAACTGAAAGTAGAAATAACCAAACTTGTTTTCAATCCAACAGGTTTCTTTTTTAATTCCCTTTCAAGACCAATTATTAAACTTAATAATGCAGCTAAACCCAATTTTAATAAAATTTCACTTGAAATACTAAAGTGACTTATTAAATCCTGCATAAAAAACCTCCATTTCAGTAACAGGGTTGCACATTAATCCGTTCAGTGAAACAATTAAACGATTAGTATTATACTACCTGTTTTATATGAAACTAAACAAATAATAATTTTTCATCTAAGAAAGTGAAGTGTCTTATGGAAAAACCTGCAGTACATCCGTACATACCAATAGTAATTGGCGTAATCTCAGTATCTATGTCAGCTATTTTTGTTAAAATGGCAAATGCTGATGCTGGTGTCATAGCATTTTATCGAATGATGTTCTCAGTTTTAATAATGGCCCCCTTCTTTTTTTATAAATATACGGGAGAAATTAAAAGACTTTCCTATAGAGATTGGATTTTTTCTTCAATAGCGGGGATTTTTTTAGCGTTTCATTTTATATTATGGTTTGAATCTTTAAATTACACCTCAGTAGCCAGCTCAACCGTATTAGTAACTTTACAACCGTTATTTGCATTCGTGGGCACTTATTATTTCTTTAAAGAAAGACTTTCAATTAAAACAATCTTATCCGGTTTGATTGCAATTGCTGGATCTGTGCTAATAAGTTGGGGAGATTTTAAAATAAGTGGGTCAGCTCTATACGGTGATATGTTAGCCTTAATTGCCTGTGCATTAGTTACAGCATATTTACTTTTTGGACAAGACGTTAGACAAAGACTTTCGTTAGTTACCTATACATTTGTTGTTTATGGTGTAACAACTGTTACCTTATTTTTTTATGTCTTATTTAAAGGAGAATCATTTGGACCATATCCTGCAATGGATTGGTTGTGGTTTTTACTTTTAGCTCTTATTCCTAATTTATTAGGACATACATTGTTTAATTGGTCATTAAAGTATGTAAGTACAAATGTTATTTCAATAGCAATTTTATTCGAACCAGTAGGGGCGACAATTCTAGCATTTTATATCTTTAATGAATATTTAATTCCTTCTCAAATAATTGGGGGAATCATTGTTATCATTGGTATACTGTTGTTTGTGTTAGATGATAAATGGATAAAAAAATTATTTCGACAAAAAAGTCTTGATTTATAATTACGCACGGTGTATATTAATACTTGTCCTTCGGAAGTGAAGAAAAATATTTTGAAATAGTATTGACTTTGATTTCGGGACAAGTTATATTATAAAAGTTGCTGTCGCGAGAGTGACCAACAAATGAACCTTGAAAACTGAACAGCAAAACGTCAACGAAATATAGCGATGATCGCTTTGCCGATCGGAGCAAAAACGTTTTCTTCCGCCGACACCTGTCGGTATCGAAAACAAACTTGAACTTAAACGTTCATTATAAACGTCAATTTTTTGACGCCAGCAACAAAGTATGAGCAATCATATTCTCTCTATTTTTTCGAGACACAAGCAGTTCGAGGAAGCAAGCGAGTGAACACCGGAGCGTACTTAAGGTGCGTGAGGATGTGAACGAGCGCAGCTGACGAAGAAATGCGCCGTGTATCGGAGAAATAGTATTATGGAGAGTTTGATCCTGGCTCAGGACGAACGCTGGCGGCGTGCCTAATACATGCAAGTCGAGCGGAATGATGAAGAAGCTTGCTTCTTCTGATTTTAGCGGCGGACGGGTGAGTAACACGTGGGCAACCTACCTTGTAGATTGGGATAACTCCGGGAAACCGGGGCTAATACCGAATAAACCATTTTGCTTCATGGCAAGATGTTGAAAGGCGGCTTCGGCTGTCACTACTAGATGGGCCCGCGGCGTATTAGCTAGTTGGTAGGGTAATGGCCTACCAAGGCGACGATACGTAGCCGACCTGAGAGGGTGATCGGCCACACTGGGACTGAGACACGGCCCAGACTCCTACGGGAGGCAGCAGTAGGGAATCTTCCACAATGGACGAAAGTCTGATGGAGCAACGCCGCGTGAGTGAAGAAGGTTTTCGGAT
>NZ_JBYNRN010000020.1:0-24454 GCF_057785155.1 Paenisporosarcina sp. | reverse complement strand
ACTAAACTATTGAGGATAGCAGAATCAGTGTGAATGATGATTTGGAGGAGCCGTGTGCGTAAATAGCGCAAGCACGGTTCTGTGAGGGGGGAGGAACACAATCTACCGTAAGGTAGAGAGGTTCCCTTCTACTCGACTAGTGAAAGAACAGGAGATCGTCAGAGACGGTCTTTTTTTATTGGATATTTATTCATTAGAGGGGTAAAGTGAAATCGCCAAAAGCCCGTCAATTCAACGATGTATATTTCGTGAATAAAAGATAGATCCGTGAAAAGTGGAAGAAGTGACAGTCCGTAGGGGTTGGGGTGTGGGGACTAACTTCCGAGTCGATGTGTTATGTCACCCTATTCTGTATACGTGATACAATCCAGTTAATTAATTAAATCGATGTTTTCCGGTGTAGTTGCAGAGTAGAAAAATTATTGTTACAATTAAAAAGAACATACGTTCGTCAGTTTTTTATAAGGGGGATATTATGAATATAAAGCGTAATTTGGTATTGTTTATTGCTGCGAGTTTAGATGGTTACATAGCTACGAAAGATGAGTCTTTAGAATGGTTATTTAATGTTGAAGGTGACGGAGATAATGGATATTCAGAATTTTATGAGACAGTGGATACAGTTTTAATCGGCAAGAGAACTTATGATTGGATAATAAGACACGAAACAGGGGAATTCCCATATAAAAATAAAGAATGTTATGTTTTTACAAGGTCTTCAATTGAAGATAACGAAGATGTTAAATTTATTAATGATGATATAGCTCGTTTTACAAATGACTTGAAAAATCAAGAAGGAAGAAACATTTGGCTTGTTGGTGGAGGAGAATTGTTACAATCTTTTGTGGAAAAAAAATTAGTTGATGAAATTATTTTAACAGTTGCCCCAACTATAATTGGAAAAGGAATTCCGTTATTTAAAGAGGGGGATTATCAATTAGACCTTGCATTAAAGGGAACCAGGAAATTCAATCAATTTGTAGAACTACATTATGGAGTTGAAAATTAAAAATATATTGTTATTTTCATATGTTGCAAATCTCCCAAAAAAACGCTGCATTTGACCGATTTCGGTCAAATGCAGCGTTTTGCAGTTTCCTTTAAAAGCATCTAGTACTTCCCAATACAATTGTTATGTCAACCTATTCTGTATACGTGATACAACCCAGTTAAGGAATTAAATCGATGTTTTCCGGACAGATCATGCAACTTCTTCTTAAACTAACGGAGCAGGTTAGTTAGTTAAATAATAATATTGAATAAAAGTAACGAGCGGATTGATCAAAATGAAGTATGAAGACGTCATTAGTGAGTTTTTAAAAGATTTTCCAGAACACTTTTCAATGCATAAAGAGCATATCAATCTCAATGAAGATGAACTATCATATGGAGAAACTTTAAACGAAGATGTACCACAATTAATAACGATAAATAATATAAAAAGCTAAAAAAGTTCTGGTGTCTGTCCTTTCTTCGACATGAAAAAATGCACCCCCTAAAATAGTACCGTTCAAACCCAGGGGTTTTCAACGTCTATTCTAAGGGGTGCACTTCACTATCACGACTGATTTTTCTTACTCAATAGAGTGCACATTGCATCTTTCAGATACCCAAAAGAGATAAAAGGTAAGTCCAAATGCAGATGAGCCCGAGTAGTGCAAGACTATATTTGATTGTCATTCTAAGTAAGGTAGATTCTTGTCCAGTTTCTTTTACGGCTGCTGTTGCAATGGCTATTGATTGTGGAGAAATCAGTTTGGCCATCACCCCACCACTTGTGTTGGCAGCAAGAAGAAGAGAAGAACTTGTGCCAATTTGTGTACCTGTCACGACTTGGAGATTTCCAAATAAGGCATTGTTACTTACAACAGAGCCTGTGATAAATACGCCGATCCATCCAAGAACAGGGGATACCAACGGAAAGATATCGCCTGTTTTTGCGAGTGAAAGGCCGATTGAAGAAGAAAGTCCTGCATAGTTTGAAAGATTGGCAAATCCCATAATAAAACAGATGGTTAAAACAGGGATCCAAAGTTCTTTCAGTGTATCGCCTAAGCTTTTCATGCCTTCTTTTAAGTTAATTCTATTACTAAACATACCTGTTAACATAACAGCTAAGAAAATCGCCGTACCTGTTGCAGAAATCAAGTCGAGTTTAAAGGTGGCAATTAATGGTGTTTCGATCGCAGCAATTGGTGGTACTTTCACGACTTGACCGTCTAATCCAGGAATCGGTAACAGTAGTGTTGTCTTATAGAGTAGACCACCTTCTAAAAAGAAAGCTTTGAAAACTGGAAGACTCCAGATCAAAATCATTCCTGTCAAAATGTAAAACGGAGACCAAGCAAGAATAATTTCTTTAAGAGAGTAGTTTTGCTGGATGCCGACCACTTCGTCAGGATTTTCACGATAGATATTTTTAGGTTGCCATTTATTTAAGAAAAGCGCAAGAACAGCCATACTGACAAGAGCAGAAATAATATTGGCTAACTCTGGTCCTAAAAAAATGATAGTGAGCGTTTGAAGAGCTGTATATGTTCCACTCACGACAAGTAAAGCTGGTAACGTTTCTTTTATGCCTTTCCATTTGTCGAGAATAAAGACGAGTAAGAATGGAATGATAAAAGAGATAAAAGGCAGTGTCCAAGCCAGAGTACGAGATAAATCGATTGGTGCCATATTTCCCATTTGCGCACCGACGATAACAGGAATTCCAATTGCACCAAATGCACCAGATGCAGCATTTGCGATTAAACAAAGCATTGCAGCTTTCAATGGACGGAACCCAAGTTCTGTTAGTAAGGCTGCACAAATTGCTATTGGAACACCAAAACCGGCTGCACCTTCTAAAAATGCACTGAAGCTAAAGCCAATCAGTAATACCTGAAGTCGTTGGTCTTGTGAGATATTTGCGATACTTCCACGGATCACGTCAAATTTCCCTGTTTTAACCGAGATTTTATAGAGCCAAACTGCCATTATCACGATATAACCGATTGGCCACAAACCGTTTGCAATCCCGTGGAAGACTGCAGCAATGGCCTTTGAAAATGTCATTTGGAATAAAAATGTCGATACAAATATACTAATGATTAGGGTAAGAAGGGCTGCGATAATGCCCTTCATTTTGAATACAGTTAGACCCAAAAGAAAGAATATGACAGGAAGGGCTGCAACAAAGGCTGATAAGTACGTGTTATTCAATGGATTATAATCTTGAATCCAGATGATGCATCCTTCTTTCTATTTGAAATTATAATTTTACTTCTTCAAAGTGAGGCGCCAAAATGGCTTTTAAGACATCTGCGCTGTGTTGGAATTTTTGTTGTTCTTCTTCATTGAGTTCTAATTCAACAATTTCTCGGATCCCACTACGATTTATGATTGCTGGAACACCCATGTATACATTTTTTTCACCATACTGGCCATCCAGATGAGCAGATACTGTTAACACGCTATTTTCATTGTTCAAAATGGCTTTTGTAATTCGCGCAAGTCCCATGGCGATGCCGTAGTAAGTAGCACCTTTACCCTCGATGATTTTGTAGGCTGCATCCCGTACATTAATGAAAATTTCATCTAAATCTTCTTTTTTATACTGTTCTTGACGTTCAATCATTTTCAAAATGGGAATACCACCTACGTCTGCGGAACTATAAACAGGTAGCTCACTGTCACCGTGTTCTCCGATGATATACGCATGAACATTTTTGGGTGCAATTTTAAAGTAATCACCTATTAAGTATCGGAAACGGGCTGTATCAAGAATGGTACCAGATCCTATAACTCGTCCTTTGGGTAACCCACTATAATGCCACGTAGCGTACGTTAATATGTCAACGGGATTGGTTGCGACAAGAAAGATGCCATCAAATCCACTAGCCATGACATTCTCGACAATTGTTTTAAAAATAATCAAATTTTTCTCCACAAGGTCAAGGCGTGTTTCTCCTGGTTTTTGGTTCGCTCCTGCACAAATAACAACTATATCTACATCTGCACAATCTTTATACTCTCCAAAGAGAATATTTGTTGAATCTGGGGTGAATACTTTCCCATGATTCAGATCCATTACCTCTCCGATTGCTTTTTCTTTATTTACATCAATCAAAATCAACTCATCTACAATTCCTTGGTTCATAAGAGCAAAGGCGTAGCTTGATCCTACATATCCTGTTCCAATTACTGCAACACAGCTTCCTTTTTCTTTTTTCATAAGTTGATCTTCCTTTCATATCAATACGATTGTAGATAGGAAATATTTTTTGTGAACAAATTCACAATTAGACTTTCCTATTTCTATTAAGCATTTAACCTATTTAAATCGATTATCATACTTTTATCCTTCATTTTACTTAGCTCCTAACATTTCTTCAATCCTTCTGAACCTGGAGGTGCGTGAAACGAGGCCAAAGAGCCGAATTTTTTTGTGTTTATGTCAATGCATCCTAATCCAATTCTTTTTATCGTGCTATATACATTAAGTAAACAATTAACCACTATGTTCCTTTTAAATTCACGTCAAGAAAATGTTTTTGTTTGCTCACTATTTTCACTTCTTCGATTAAATTAGGTTATATTTAGCGTAATTCATTCTCATGCGAAACACTGTAACCTTTATCACACGTGGAGTAGTATTGACGATACACAACCCGTTTTATTCCACATAGCAGTGGTTTACAAAAAAAGGGATACCCTGTTATGGGCAATCAGACAATTTCGCAAAAGGCTATCGACCTTCTTCGCATTTTATTTCACTTTTTAAATGAGCCAAATTCTGAATAATGATTTTGCCTTCCTACATAGAAATGTGGCCTTTTTTTTCAATTCACCAAGCAAAAGTTAACTGCTTTCCTGGCCATGCCGCAAGTAGGTCAATATAAATAAAATAATAAAAGTTTTCTAGGATAAGTCTCGTATAGAACTCTCCTGTTATAATTAAATATAATTGAGGGTCTAACTTACGCCACTAAAGTTTATTTAGATAATGTAGGAATACACGATGAATAGTTAGTAGAAGAGCGGTTTTTTGCACAAGAATATAAGAAGTTTTCTTAATATAGAAGGATAAAGAAAGAGATTTAAAAGGGGATACCTAATGTTGAATTTAAAATATTTAGATTTGTTAGCGCAAAAATATGATAGTGAAGAAAAAGTGGTCACTGAAATCATTAATCTTGAAGCCATTCTAGATTTGCCTAAGGGAACGGAACATTTTGTGAGTGATTTACACGGCGAGTACCAGGCATTTCAGCATGTACTACGGAATGGTTCCGGAAATGTAAAAGTGAAAATAAGAGACCTTTTCAAAGATGAATTGCATGAGAACGAGCTAAATGAATTTGCGACATTTGTTTATTATCCAGAAGAGAAATTACAATTAATAAAAAGCAATTTTAGCAGTAAAAAGGAATTGCAAGAATGGTATATAGAAATGATCGAACGTATGATGAAGCTTGTCTCATATGCTTCGTCCAAGTATACACGTTCGAAATTACGTAGAGCTTTGCCAAAGCAATTTGTTTACATTATAGAAGAGTTATTGTATAAGACAGACGAGTTCAAAAACAAGAAGGATTATTATGCGAAAATGGCCGAGAAAATTATTTCCCTTGGCCAAGCTGATAAACTGATTATTGGCCTTGCTTATACCACTCAGCGGTTGGTAGTGGACCATCTTCATGTTGTAGGGGATATTTATGACCGAGGCCCCGATCCTCATAAAATTGTCGATACGCTCATCGATTATCATTCAGTTGATATTCAGTGGGGGAACCATGATGTCCTATGGTTAGGTGCTTTTTCCGGTTCTAAGGTTTGTCTGGCGAATATCATCCGGATATGCGCCCGCTACAATAATTTAGATATTATTGAAGATGTGTATGGAATCAATCTTAGGCCGCTTCTGAACCTTGCAGAAAAATACTATGACGACAATCCGGTTTTTCGCCCAAAGAGAATTTCAGATGAAAAATTAACCGAGCAAGAACAGCTGCAAATCACCAAAATTCATCAAGCCATTTCCATCATTCAGTTTAAGCTGGAAAGCCCGATTATCAAAAGACGCCCGTGCTTTGATATGTCGGATCGACTCTTGCTTGAGAAAATAAACTACGAAAAAAACGAAGCAACACTTCACGGGAAAACGTATCCATTGGAAAACGTTTGTTTTGCGACGATTACTCCGGAGCAGCCTGAAGAATTGTTAGAAGAAGAAAAACAAGTGATGGATAAATTGTTGTTTTCTGTCCAACATTCAGAAAAACTGGCCCGACATATGAATTTTCTAATGAAAAAAGGTAGTCTTTATTTGAAATATAACGGGAATTTACTGATACATGGCTGCATTCCGTTAGATGAAATAGGAAATATGAAAAAAATGGAGATTGAGGGTAAAACGTATGCTGGCCGTGAGTTGCTGGATGTCTTCGAGCGTTATCTCCGTTATGCCTTTGCCCATCCCGAAGAAACAGATGACTTTGCGACCGATATGGTGTGGTACCTATGGACAGGAGAAAATTCCTCCCTCTTTGGAAAAAGAGAGATGACCACCTTTGAGCGGTACTTTATTAAAGAAAAAGAAACGCATAAGGAAAAGAAAAATCCATATTATTATTTGCGCGAAGATGAGGAAGTTTGCCGAAAGATGCTCGCTGAATTTGATTTGAATCCCGAACTTGGCCGAATTATCAATGGGCATACACCGGTGAAAGAAATTGATGGAGAAAATCCAATTAAAGCGAATGGGAAGATGATCGTTATCGATGGCGGTTTTTCCAAAGCTTATCAATCAACAACAGGGATAGCCGGATACACGCTATTGTACAATTCCTATGGCATGCAGCTGGTCGCCCATCAGCTTTTTATTTCAAAAGAAGAAGTTTTAAGCAATGAAACCGATGTATTGTCTGTAAAAAGATTGGTGGACGAAGAACTAGAGAGAAAAAAGGTGAGAGAAACGAACACCGGCGAGGAATTATTACAGGAAATCTCTAATTTGAATAGTCTGAGGGAACATCGTTATATGAAGTAACAACTTGAACTTCAACTCAATTGAGATTGAAAAATAGCGATAGCTAGTCTGTAGTGAATGTGGTTTTAAGTAAGTTTATCTCGTGTCATTTTTAGAGTCTTAAGCTTTTCCTTTACTTAAAATAAATGCAATGCGATTTGAACCCCAAATAGTGAACACACAAAAACCCCTTTTGGGGGTTTTTGTGTATATATTAGTTTTTCATTGCGAAATAAGTCGCCAATAGCATCGCTTACTTCCTGCATTGGATCCAATTAAAGATTAGCAGCAACACAGTTTGGATTCAAGAATTCTATTAGTAGTGTTAAAGATAAATTATTTGTTAATATTTTCTGCGTGTTCCTGCTGGAAGGATTTAATCTACTTAGCAAATTACCATAAATTTCCCGAATTCCATCATAATTTGTGACCTTAAAACTTTGGAATATACTTGATATTCGGTCATTCAAAAAAATTATTAGAGAGTTTTGGTCATGATCAAGTCCACTTGCTCGTCATCACCCATATAAAAAGTGTGAGCACCTGTTTGGACAAATCCCTTTTTCTGATAAAATGCAATGGCATTTTCATTTTTCTCCCAAACGCCTAGCCAAATGTTCTTTTTCTTTTGTTCCATCGCAATTTCCATCGCTTTATTTAACAGATGCTTACCAAGCCCATGTTTTTGGAATTTCTTTTTCACATAAATTCTTTCGATTTCAAGTGATTCATCGCCCATTGCTTCCGACTGGGCGTCATCGGTATTAACCTTTAGGTATCCAGCGACTTCATGATTGAAATAAACAAAAAAGAATTGTGAAGAACGGTTGGTTAACTCTTGTTCTAATTGTTTCAAGTTGAATGCCTTTTCCAAATAGGCATTCATGTGTTCAGGTGAATTCTGCTCCTCAAATGTCTCGTTAAATGTGTCAACACTAATTTCTTGGAGTTCACGGGAATCTTCAAGGGCACACTTCTTTATAGTCATCGTCATTTAGATAGGTCGCTCCTTCATCTGATTAATAGTTTCTCTTGTTTCCTTTTTTTACAAATTCCCAGTCTTTTTCGATATTTTTTCTGATTCGCTGCAGATGATTGAAAATGTTTTCAGTTTCTTTTGCAGAAAATCCCTCTAATGCAACGAGATTGGAATAATCATTTTCTCTTTTGATGAAAGGGTACACAGTTGTTCCATTCTCCGTTGGAAAGAGTCTTTTTATTTTTTTGTTGTTTGGATCTTCTTTCTTTTCAATAAAGCCATTCATTTCTAGTTTTTGGATAGCACGAGTTGCTGTGGATCGGTCTACTTTTATCATTTCTACTAACTGTTCTTGAATGATGCCTGGGTTTTCACATATTCGTACCAGGTACAAATACTGCCCTTTGGTAAGGTCAAATTCTTTGAATTCTATATTACTTATCGAATCCAATGCCCTTGCAATCATGCCGATTTCTCGCAGTATCTCTTTCATAAAAAACTCCTCAGAAAATAAATGTTTTGTTGCAAATGCAATAAAAAATGGTATATATTGAATTTACCCTAACTTTGTTGCATTTGCAACAAAAATACCTAACAATCTACTTAACATTAGATTGTTAGGTTTTTCATTTAATATGTAAAATAGCGCAATGTAAGTTAACTTTTAAAGTATTAACTTTGAGAACCATTGGGGTCGTGTTCAGAAAGGGGTGCGCTCTATCACCATTTTCCAAATGGCAAGGAAGAATTATTAATTGCTTGTCTACAATCCTTAAATGAAGTGATTACGACGGATATTGAATCTATTTTCCAACAACATCTATCAACACATGAAGCAACATATGCAATGATTGAAAAGTTAATTACGAACTTAGAAACAGAAGATACGATTACAGGCTATATGTTTAGTAGCATGGTCAGCGAGATGGCATCAATAAGTGAACCTGTAAGAAATGCTTGTGGAGCACTTTATGAAAAAATTCAGGACATTTACCGTAATAAGCTATTAGCAGATGGCTTTTCAAGTGAATCAGCTTCTTCTGTTTTATTATTCATGACAGCTTCAATTGAAGGGGCGATGATGCTTTGTTTAACACAAAAATCAACTGATCCTTTAAAGACGATTGGAAAACTATTACCAAATATATTGAAGTCGTATTAAACAACTAAACTAAGAAATTAATAAGGAATATGAATATTAAAGTGGAGAATTTACATCATTCTGAGCATCTCTAGTCGCAATCGCAAAGCTAGTTTGAAACTACTCAAACGTTAGTTTCATTACAAATGTTTTAACAACATCCTTGTGAATTTTGCAAAAGACGTTTTTATGGAGCGGCATAACGCTAAATTTATCGATAAAAACCGTGCTTTAATATAATGCACCCACCGAACAAGGTGAGTGCTAATTTTATTGAATTACATCTGTAAGCTCAGTTATCTACGCTTCGTTATCTCAAGGCTACTCTTTTTTTGTTGTGTATTGGAGGGATGTATTTTTACCTTTCAACGATTTGGTTCCTATTTCTGCAAACTCACTAGCGAGTTCTGCTTTAATATTGTCTGGTGCAATATTTTGATGAGTAGATTTGTTTAGAACTTTCAACGCTTTGTTACCTATTTCTGCAAATTCACTAGCGAGTTCTTCTTTTATACGACCTGGTGGGATTTTTAGGGTTTTTGGCGTTTGAGGTAAAGTATTTTTGTTTCTACTTGACGTTTTGTTATCATCTCTGCCCACGTTACAACATCCTTTCTTAATTTAGGTTCGTATTAGTTTGTCTTTTGAAGTCATATTCATGTAAACAAATTTTAAAATTATTTTCCGTTTGATTACATAGTATCGAAAAGTTAAAGTTTTTTGAAAGGAAGAAAAAAATGCATTTTGAAAAAAGACTACCAAGAAACGGCAAAGAAGGGCTATTGTACGGCGCCATTATTGCTACATTGACAGTTCTATTTATGACATCATTTAGTATCATTCTCGCTGTGGGGGAATTCAACGGAGATGTGGCTTTAACCATCTTGAAGACTATTCCGGTTATGTGGATTATTGTTATGATTATTGAACCAGCAATTTTCGGTCGCATTGCTGAAGCTTTAGCTGCAAAATTTACTCAACCAACGGATAGCTTCAATGCCAAAATAGTATTCCGCATTCTTTTCACTGTACTTGGAATGTCAGCCGCTATGACATTTATCGGTGATATTGTAGGAAATGGTTTTAGTAGTGAAATCTTCAGCAACTGGATAAAAAATTGGCCACGTAACTTCGTAATCGTACTTATTGCAGAAAGTTTGGTCATTCAACCGATTGCCCGTTTTGCGATGGTGAAATTACATGAATCTCAAGATAGAAAAGCTCAACTAGAAATAAATGCATAAATATAATAAACGAAAAAAGCTCTCAGACGAATCTATGTGTCTGAGAGCTTTTGCTATTTTATTTAACTTGTAATTAGCTTTCTGTATTAAAATAATACATTATTCAAAATTAATATCCATTATCTTATGTGGAAGATGGTAAAATAAAACTATGAATTATTTTCCAATAAAATATATAAATAAGACTAGAGATAGGAGATTTCTATGATCATTTACAATGAAACTTCTTCCAGGTTCATTAATCATGTTCTTGAGAGAAATATAGGAAATGTATTACTAAATAATATCCAAGAAAAGATGAATCGATCTGTTTCTCCTAGCGAACTTCTTTCATGGACAAATTCACTTCCGCAAATGGCTAAAATTTTAAGAGATGCGGAACTAAAGGAAGATACGCATGTCCTTCTAGAATATAAACTGCCTTCAACTGAAAAGCGTATTGATTTTATGATAGCGGGTGAAGACAACAAAGGGCAGCAAAATGCAGTCATTGTGGAATTAAAACAATGGCAACGATCAAAAATTGCCAATGGAGATGGAATTGTTAAAACATTTTTAGGAAAAAGAGAACGTGAAACAGTGCATCCTTCCTATCAATCTCTATCGTATAAACGATATTTAGAAAATTTTAATGAAGCACTATACCAGGACTCTTCAATCAATTTGTCCTCTTGTTCATATTTGCATAACTATATTCCCACAAGAAATCGAGCAGAAGAACCTTTGTTAAATAAGCGATATGCAACGTACGTAGAACAATCCCCAATTTATTTTCAATTTGATGATAAACAATTAATGCAGATGATTAAAGATTCCGTGTCTGAAGGGAAAGGAAGGGAAATAGCAAAGCAAATAGAAGAAGGTAAAATAAAGCCTTCAAAAAGATTAGTGGAAGCAGTTAATTCTTTATTTGAAGGTAACGAAGAATTCATATTATTAGATGAGCAAAAAGTTGCTTATGAAAAAGTGTTGTCGATTTATAGAAGTCTAGATTTAGCAACGAACGAAAAGCATACTATCTTAATAAAAGGTGGACCAGGAACCGGGAAATCGGTTATTGGATTAAATTTAATGAATTTTCTTTTAGGAGAAAACGCAACGATTGAATACATAACGCCTAACCAAGCTTTCCGTGAAATCCTTCGAAAAAAACTGATTGGGACTAGCGAGTTTGTTGAAATACGAAGCCTTTTCAAGGGGTCGGCTTCTTATGTCGAAACCCCAAACAACTATTTTAATGTTTTAATATGTGATGAAGCACATCGTCTAAAAAACCAGGGACATATGAAGAAGAAAATAGAAAGTGAAAATCAGGCTACTCAAATTATCCGTTCAAGCAGACTGAGTGTGTTTTTTATTGATGATGAACAAGTAATATCAAATAAGGACATTGGACGTTTCGACTTACTAAAAGAAGAAGCCCTAAAACAAAATTCTACTGTTCATGTAGTTGAACTAAATTCACAATTTCGGTGCGGTGGTTCAGGTAATTATCTTGATTGGTTAAACGACATTCTCTATGAGCAACATCAGGGTATTCTTCTAGACAGAGACTTCGATTTCCAACTTGTAGATTCACCTCAAGAACTTGTCCAAAAGATTGTTCATGAAAAGAATGGAAGACTACTAGCAGGTTATGCTTGGGACTGGATTACGAAACCAGTAAATGAACAATTATCAAAAGACGTAGTCATTAAAGAACATGATTTTGCTATGCCTTGGAATGACCCTAATCGTATCGACTGGGCGATCCATCCAGAATGTTCCCTTCAAATAGGTTGCATTCATACCGTACAAGGACTTGAGATGGAATACGTCGGAGTTATAATTGGAAACGATTTATTGTTCAATCCCGAAACAAATGCAATCGAAGTGAATCGAGAACATTATAAGGATAAAGGTGCGAGACCAGCGAAACCAAAAGGGAAATACGAGGTAGATTCACTTGATAAACTGGTGAGGAACACTTATAAGACCTTGATGACTCGTGGGATGAAGGGTTGTTATGTCTATTGTTGCGATAAGGAATTAGCAAAGCATTTTAAACAAAAGATGCAAGCATACGATATCACCCGAATAGATGAAGAAATAAAATATTAATGAATTTGAGGTTCCCATTAATTTCCGCAAAAAAACATTTTTAATAACTAGCCACAAAAAAGGAGTATCAACATGAAAGAACAAACAATCAGAGAAATTCAACAAGCATACGAAGCAAATCAAATGAATTCGGTAGAATTAGTTCAAATGTATTTAGATAGAATCGAAGCTTATAATCGCAAGGGTCCAAAAATCAACGCAATAGTAAGCATCAATCCAGATGCTTTAAAAATAGCTTCAGAGTTGGATAAAGATCGTGGAAAAGGAATTCGAGGTCCTTTACATGGCATTCCTGTTATTTTAAAAGACAATATTGAAACAGCCGACAACATGCCAACAACTGCAGGAGCCTTTGCTCTTGAAAATAACTTTGCCAGAGCTGACTCATTTGTTGCTAAGCAACTGCGACAAGCAGGGGCTATTATTCTTGGGAAAGCTAATATGAGTGAATGGGCTTACTTTATGACAGAAGATGTACCTAGTGGATACAGTGGATTAGGTGGACAGGTCTTAAATCCTTATGGGGTAAGTTCATTTATTGCAGGAAGTGTAGGTGGTTCTAGTTCAGGTTCTGGAGCGGGGATTGCTTCTAATTTTGCGGTTGTAGCGATTGGGACGGAAACTTCAGGCTCAATCCTTAGTCCCTCGAGTGCTAATTCATTAGTTGGGATTAAACCAACTGTTGGGTTAGTTAGTCGAACAGGCATTATTCCACTTGCACATAGCCAGGATACTGCAGGCCCGATGACTCGAACGGTTACAGATGCGGCGATAACACTTGGCGTGATAACTGGAGTGGACGAAAAGGATCCAATTACGAAAACGAGTAAAGGAAAGGCATTAAAAGATTATACGAAATATTTAATTGCAGAAGGGTTAAATGGAGCTAGAATTGGTGTAGATAGATCGTTCTTAAGCGCTGTAGATACAGATGAAAGAAAGATAATTGAAGAAGCCATTGAAGAGATAAAATCACAAGGTGCAATTATTGAAGAAGTAACGATTCCTAAAACAAGTTTCACTTCTATTGTTTTGTGGCATGAATTCAAACATGATATAAATGCTTATTTAAGTAAGGTTTCTAATGAAGTTCCAATTAAATCACTAGTAGATCTTATTGAATTTAATAAACAGGACCCAGACGTTAGAATGAAATTCGGACAAATTGAACTTGAAAAGGCTCAAACGATGAGTGATGATCCTTACGATCCAACTTACTTAGAACACCGTAAAATAGACATAAGAAATTCAGCTAACGAGGGAATTGATGTAGTCATGGCTGAGCACAACTTAGATGCTTTATTATTTGAGAGCAACCGTGGTGCAGCAATACCTGCAAAAGCAGGCTATCCGTCGATTACCGTCCCTGCTGGTTATACAACTGAAGGCATGCCAGTTGGGGTTACATTTAGTGCAAAGGCTTATAGTGAACCAAGATTAATTGAACTAGCATATTCTTATGAGCAAGCTACGAAGAAAAGAGTGGCGCCGAGATTTTAAGTAATTTCAAAAAGCTATCTGTGCAGCACAGTGTGGGTTTGGGATTGAACAATATTCCTTTAGAATGGGTAGACAAGGTTGAATTGAGTGACAGTATTCTCGAAATTGCTGATGATTTGCTCATTGAGCATCAAAATACACTGGAATGGTGGGAGCGTTATCCCGGTTATTAGTAGATGTCAAACTGAATGTAAAGGAGGGTGTGTCAATTGAAGAGAAGAATTTCAAGGGTTACTTACGAATTCCTTAAGAAGGAGTTTAATTATCTAGAAAGCACTGGCCATTTAAATAAAGGGCAAGCTAACGACTTAATTGATTTGTACGAGTCTCCAACAGCAGCACCAGTTCAATTACCAGTGGTAAAAATGAACGCTGTGCAAATCCTATCGATTATAGGTGGTGTCCTAATCGGCTTAGGAATTTTAAGTTTTGTGGCGAGTAACTGGTCTGAACTTACGAAGACATTCAAATTTTTAATACTATTAACTACGCTGATCGTGTTCTATGTAGTGGGGTTTGTTTTAGAAAAGAAAAAACCACATCTCTCAAGAGCTTTTTATTATATAGGGGCATTTGCGTATGGTGCTGAAATATTCTATATCGGCCAGATGTTTCACTTAGGTGGAAATTTAGAAGATGCCTTTTTAATGTGGGGAATCGGAATTCTGCCTTTAGGGTTGTATTTAAAAGACAACATATTAAAAGGGGCAAGTTTAGTATTTATTTATGCATTTATTGAAATGAAGTTCCTTTTTGCAGAAGGGTTATTAGAATATGGACCTATTCTCATCATTCCAGCACTTTTTGCTTTTGGCTACTATTTCATGCGAAACAACGTATATGTAAGATTGGTTAACTTCTTCATTCTCTATCAGTTTATTGAAATGACCTTCATGTTCGCGGATGACTGGACCAAGTATTTACCAATATTAATCATTCCTGCGCTTTTCGCACTAAACTATTTTGTTATGAATAAATCAGTAGAACTAATGATTGCAAACTTTGTGTTACTCTATCAATTTATTGCCATACATTTTTTGTTCGAACCTATATTAGAACATGACAATTTTCCTTATGTAGCTGTATTAGCGGTACCAATTCTTTTCTACATAGGACATGTCATGATGAATAAGTCACAACCATTATTCATCGTCAATTTCACATTTACAGTCATATTATCAGCACTCTTATTTTTACACTTTGAGTATGAGAATTTTGCAGTCATAGCACTTTTCTACTTCACACTATGGATGCTCATTACCTATATACAACATCCGGATTATAAAGATTTCATGAGGTTAACAGGGACAATACTACATTTCCCAACTGCTTTACTATTGTCAATTCCTGATGTATGGTTTCCTATGTTTTACAAGGATTTTAGCAATTACCTGGATGCGCCAGACTCCAAAGCTTTACTAGCGTCAGTTGTGTTCTCAGTCTTATATATCATCTATGCACTGACACTTGTTAAAAAAGAGAATCTGTACGGAGTAGCCATTGTCTGTGTGTTCGTCCTACGTTTCTATGTAGATCTATCACTAGCATTTATGGACAAATCAATTGCTTTCATCATTGGGGGCTTATTATTACTAGGTCTCGGCTATTGGTTTGAAAAAACGCGAAGAAAGGAGATGGTCAAGAATGAAGAACCTCACAAAGAATAAATTATTTTTAATCTCTCTACTACTTCCGATTATCCTTTTGTTAAGCATGACAATTAAGCCATTAGCTACAATCAATTATGGCGAAACAATACGGCTCCAAACAGTACCGGTAGATCCTAGCAACATATTCTACGGCGACTATGTAGATTTAGACTTCGAAGCGGAAAACATTCCAGTTAATCTTGTAGAAAGTTCTTTGCGAAAAGAACTAGAAGACAATACTAATGGTTACTCAGAAGATGATTTAAAAGTTTATATACGTTTAGCATATAGTAAGGAAACGGATACCCACCAAGTGACTAACTTATCAAAGAGTAAACCAAAATCAGGTACGTATTTTAAAGTTATACTCCATCCAAGCATATACGAGGAAAAAGTCAGGGTATCAATTCCAATAGAACAATACTATCTAGAGGATGATACTGGATTAGAGTTAGAAGACAAAGCACGTAAAGGGGAGCTAATAGCAACAATTAAAGTACGTAATGGCTATGCAATTCTGAGGAGTGTAGAATGATTTCTGACTTTCTTTAATTAATATGTCATTTAAATTAAATGCACCTTGAAAAAGAGCTGAGCGGGGTTATTACCCTGTAAAGCTCTTTTTCCATGCTGGTCGATGATAATCAATTCAGTTGCATATTCAATCATCCATCCCTATTAATCAGATATGATTTAGAGTAATTTTTTCTTGAAAAATCGTAAGTCATAGTAATAGTATTATTTAATTAAAAGGATATAATAATGAAAGAAATCATAAAATACATAAGATATTATTGTTGGAAAGAGGTTTGAATGATGTCGCAGAAACCTGATGATTCAGGCCTTATTAAAAGTCATCCAGATTGGATGCAGAGTTATATTGATTCGCCAGAGAAACAACAAAAGCTTTACAGACGAACTTTGTGGATCGTTGTCATTTCACAAATTTTCGGGGGAGCAGGACTTGCAGCAGGGATAACTGTTGGGGCACTTCTCGCTCAAGATATGCTAGGAACAGATAGTTTTGCAGGAGTTCCTGTTGCGCTGTTTACTCTTGGTTCTGCTGGTGCCGCATTAATTATAGGGCGACTGTCACAACGTTTTGGACGGCGCTCAGGACTTGCAACAGGGTTCTTAACTGGTGGTCTTGGCGCAATCGGTGTAATTATCGCAGCATTAACCAATAATATCTTCCTGCTGTTTGCTTCATTCTTAATTTATGGTTTCGGTACTGCTACCAACTTACAAGCACGCTATGCAGGTACTGACTTAGCAAATGCTAAACAGCGTGGAAAGGCTATCAGTATTGCAATGGTTTCAACTACATTTGGTGCTTTTGCTGGTCCAAACTTAGTCGGAGTAATGGGTAAGTTCGCTGTTTCAATCGGTGTACCTTCTTTAGCTGGTCCGTTCATTTTAGCGGCAGTAGCCTATATTATTGCTGGTTTAGTTCTATTAGTTTTACTTCGACCCGATCCACTTGCCATTGCAAATGCCATTGCAGATTCTCAAAGCGATAGTAATCTATTAGATGAGAATGCCAAAACACTGGATAGCAACAAGCGAGGAATCATCTTAGGAGCAACGGTAATGGTGATCACTCAAATAGTCATGGTTGCCATAATGACGATGACACCCATACATATGAGGCATCACGGACATGATTTAAGTGATATAGGAATGGTTATCGGTATTCATGTTGCCGCTATGTACCTGCCGTCACTTGTGACAGGTGTACTCGTTGATAAACTTGGACGCATTGTCATGACAGTCGCTGCCGGGGCTACATTAATGGCTGCAGGCTTAGTAGCAGCATTTGCACCTGCCGATAACTTAATGGTTTTAATCATCGCACTTGCACTACTTGGACTAGGCTGGAACTTTGGTTTAATTAGTGGTACAGCACTCATCGTGGATTCAACACAGCCATCTAATCGTGCAAAAACACAAGGGAAAGTGGATGTCTTGGTAGCTTTAGCTGGTGTATCTGGGGGAGGTCTTTCAGGAATAGTGGTAGCAATAACAAGTTACGCTACACTTTCTATAGCTGGAGGCTTCCTTTCATTACTGCTAATTCCAGTCGTTGTTTGGTCTCGTAAGCAAACAAAATTGGGCTGACCAACTGGTACTTGTTGAAATATAATTCAATTGTTACGTATAAAGCCATCCAAATTGAAATCAAATTTTTCAAGGGATGGTTTTCTTATGTTTTTAGAGAAAGTAAAATTGTCATTGCTACTGATTTTACTTTTGATTTTTTAAAAAATAATATGACTAATCTCAAATTAAATTGACCAGTCACTTAATACATAGAGGTGGGAGACATGCTAGAATTTTTCTTTGGATTGATAGGAGAGGCGTTTTTGTTCTTTTTTGTCCCGAAATCCAAGTTTGATAAAAATGTAGAAAAACTGAAACAGGAAAAATGGTTTTCTAATTTAGAGGAAGATTACCGCTACAACTACATCATTTGGAATAGCAGAAAAGTTAAGAGGTACATCGCAAAGTCCAGTAACATTACTATGTTGCTTAAGGATGATCAAGAGCAGAAGAAGTTTACCGAACTAATCAAGCAAGAACATATTAAATTTGCTATCAAGGGAAAAGGGGTTTAATTAAATTAGAAACGTAATGGTCAAATAACAAGTTCTGTAAATAAGTATGAAATTTAAAAAAGTTAAATAAAAGGGAGTTCAATTCGTATATGAATTGAACTCCCTTTAGTATTACAACAGAATTGTCATTTTATGTTAATATTAATAAAATGAAATTTTTGGAGAGTGAAGAAATATGCCGATGGAGCAGGAAACAATGGGTATGTTAATTGGTGGGTTTTCGATTATAATGGGCATCGCGTTTATTGTAGTATTGGTATTAATGTTCTCAAAACAACGACAGCATTTTAGAATGGCATATGGATTCGTGATAGGTTATTTTATATTCTTTACTTGGGCAATCAGTCACGCCTTAAATGCAATTAATTTTAATGTTAACCATCTAATGGCGTCGGAAGAAATATCTTTAAGTCTCGGAATTGCAGGAGTTTTATGGGCAATTAGCATGGTGTTTTTGGTGATGGGAATAATAAAATTCTCGTCAGTTAATAAAACTACTATTGAAACACAATAAAAAGGCATCGGTTATTAACCCGATGCCTTTTGTTACTTCCTCATAAGAATTAATGGCTCAATCAAAATTTCAGCCAAATACCTCAATCAAATAAATTCATACTTAAATAACGTTCACCTGTATCTGGGGCAATACACAACACTTTTTTGCCTTTTCCTAAACGTTTGGCGATTTCAATAGCTGCATAAACGGCAGCTCCAGCTGAAGGGCCAACAAAAACTCCTTCTTCACGGGCCAATTTCTTGAAAACCTCAATGGCATCTTCGTCACTGATTTGCATAATTTCATCGTACACTTTTGTATTCAAAATATCGGGAATAAAGCCCGGGCTTGTGCCAACCAGTTTATGTTTGCCTGGTTTTCCTCCCGATAAAACAGGTGATCCTTTCGGTTCCACAACAGCTACATACAAGCCAGGGAGATGTTCTTTCAATGTTTCCCCAGTGCCAGTGATGGTTCCACCAGTTCCGGCTGTTGCCACGAAAGCATCCAGTTCACCGTTCATTTGTTCCAAAATTTCTAACGCAGTTGTAGTCCGGTGGATATCTGGATTAGCGGTGTTTTCAAATTGTTGCGGGATAAAACTGTTTGGAATTTCATTTTTAAGTTCTAATGCTTTTTGAATGGCTCCAGGCATTTTTTCTTCATTTGGTGTCAACACCACTTCAGCACCGAATGCTTTCAGGAGATTGATCCGTTCTTGTGTGGCGTTATCCGGAAGCACGAGAATCGCCTTATAACCTTTGGCAGCTGCCACCATAGCAAGGCCGATTCCTGTATTGCCACTTGTAGGTTCAATAATTGTATCGCCTGGATTTATCAGCCCTTGTTCTTCAGCCATTTTAATCATATTATTAGCAGCTCGGTCTTTTACACTCTTTGTCGGATTAAACATCTCCAACTTTACATAAACATCAGCCGCGTCGGCCGGTACGATTCTATTTAGCTTTACGACAGGAGTATTTCCAATCAAATCAGTAATATTGTTAAATGGTTTCATGACTAAAACAACCTTTCGTTATCAATGGTACAAAACACGTTTCTTCTATTGTAATACAACAAGGCAAAGCAACCAAATAGAGAAACTCGGAATTACTACAATAGCATATGTATAAATCAAAAAAGCAGCACATTAATAGAAGACCGTCGACTAAAACATGGATAATTATGTTAAAATTACTGAAACTTGTATTAAGAATTAATCGTCTAATTAGTTAGGATGGTGAATGAAATGGGACGAATTTTTATTGGAATAACATTCATTATTTTCATTATTACAGGATGTCAACCAGACGAAATTGGAGAAGTATTACTAATCAAACACAATGAGATTAAAGATAATAATATCGAAGAAGTTTTAAACGATCACAATAACATTAAAAATTTAGATGGCCTAAATACATTTGTTGAAAACGTCAACAATCAAAAAGAAGCTGTGATCAAAACCGAAGGGCAACGTGGTATAAGGACATTAACATCTGAAAATGGGAACGTTTCTGTAATTCATAGTGTGGATGGAGAGTTCATAGAAGAATATACTTGTACAAAATTAATAATCGAAAAAGAAGAAATGGTTGATAAATATATACTTAAACAATGTACGGGAGATTTTGAAGGTAATTTCGAATTATTAAGCGTATCAAGTGAGGATAAGTAATTAAACTACAGGGTGAAAAATCTGGGGATTCGGAGTTTTAGTAACTACTAAAGAGACAAAAACTTAATCACATTTATGGAATGGAGGTAAATTATTGTTTATGAAAAATATAGGAGTTTCCAGAATACTTTGTATCTTATTGCTTTTAGTAACTGTGTTTATCGTATTTAGTTATATTTACTTAAAACAAGATATAGCGCGGTATTCAAAAGGTGCTGTTTTATCTAGTAGCGAAGTGGAGAAAAGTCTAGAAGAGTTTGAAACTTTAATTGAGATAGAGACTGATGACTATACGTACTATAATAATTTAGCAGCAGGTTTTGTGCCATCATTGAATTATCATATTATAACGAGTAATAGGTTTATAAATAAATACGATGATTTTTATTGGGAAACATATGAGCCATTGAGCGATTCTATAAGGCATTCAGCTAATAACTTTACAAAAGTGAATGATAAAGAAAGTTATGAAAGTGCAAGAAAAGAGTTTAAGCAGGATTTAGAAAAATATAGTGAAGCTGTAAAAACTCTCAAAGAATTAGATTGGAACTAATGGGTTCGTTGATCCAAGAAGGATTGACGCTTTTTTTGTTGAACTTATTGAACTAACGCAGCAGTTTAGTAAAAAGTCGATTTCGATTAACTTTAGGTAATGTAGGAATTCACATCAAAAAATGTGGGGGAATATGCAATGTTTGAAACATTTAATTTTGACTTAATTCATCGTGAACTAAATGATGTAACTCCTTTAGTGGTGCTGATGTGTGGTGTGGCTGGATCAGGGAAAACTACTTTTTCACAACTATTAGAAAATGAAGGTTTTGTACGTCTTTCTATTGATGAAGAAATATGGGCTACTAATGGTCGTTGGGGGATTGATTTCCCAATGGATAAATTTGAGGAATACAGGAAAGATGCAGAAAGAAAATTACGCAACCGTTTAATAAAGTTAATTCACGAAAAACAACAGGTGGTAATTGACTTCAGTTTTTGGGATCGTGTAAGAAGGAACCGATATAAAAAACTTATTGCGGATTCTGGCGGTAAATGGAAACTTATCTATTTAAAAGTTCATTCAAATGATTTACGTGAACGACTTAAATTACGTAACAAACGTTTTGATGCAAATTCGTTCCCTATTTCAGAAGAACTTTTAACTTCTTACCTAAATGGTTTTGAAGTTCCAAAAGGCGAAGGAGAAATTGTAATTAAAAATTAGACCTATCAAATAAAAACCACTAAGACTTACTTCAAGTAGGTAAATACTTATTCTACTTCAACAAACGACGTGCTTTATTTCAATAAGGGTAAAGCATTTTTTGTTCAACTAACGATGCAGTTTACTTCAATAAAAAATAAAGGTAGAAGAGGGTTCTAGATATACCCAATCTGTAAGTAGTGGAATGCTATGAAACTGGCACGTTCCGTGTGGAGCAGGGGAAAATCCGATATAACCTCAAACGCTTACTTATTGCTAACGGTTGTGATAATAAAAGGGGATAAGATAATGAACCAAACTGAATCTCTTAAAATTAATAAAGAAGGTTGGGATAAGGTTGCTGAGGACTTTTTTTCCTCCACAGCGTTACCTGTTTATGGTCCTTTTGCACCTACTGAAAATGAATTATATTTCTTCGAGGATGTAAAATCCAAAAAGATATTAGAATTAGGATGTGGAAGCGGTCACTCCTTAAAATATCTAAATCAAAAAGGAGCAAGGGAGTTATGGGGCTTAGACTTATCGAGTTCACAAATAGCTACTGCAAAGAATTTATTGAAAATAAATAATATTGAAGCTCATTTATTTGTTAGTCCAATGGAAACAAACCCTGGAATACCAGAAAACTATTTTGATATTGTTTGCTCAATTTATGCATTAGGTTGGACAACGGACCTTCCTGCAACATTAAGTAATATCTATTCATATTTAAAACCAAAGGGTAATTTTATATTCAGTTGGGAACATCCTTTATATAGTAGAATTAAATATGATGGAAGTAATTACATAATAAGTGCTTCCTATAATACGGAGGGCGAACATAAAAAAGACTCTTGGCGTGGAGTACCAATTGTGATGAATCAAAGAAAAATCTCTACTTTCTTGAATGAACTTGTTAAAGTAGGATTTGTTATTGAAAACATAGTGGAGGAATTTAGAGGAGAACTAAACAAAGAAGATAAACCTGATGATTGGTACTCGTCTAAAAAGGCATCAATAATACCACCAACAATGATTGTTAAGTGTTTTAAACCATTCTAAGAAACCTAACAAAATTTGTTCAACAAACGGGAGCGATTGTGGAAAAAGGCGTAAATCTTTTGCTAATAAGATAGATTAGTTGAAAAATGAACTGCTATTTGGTTTCGTACTTGCTTATGTGATAACTAAACTATGTGAATGGCTAAAGAAATACGTTCATCTTCAACTAACGGGTGCTTGAGTTGAAGATCAGAAAGCTTATTGAACTAACTCGGCAGGTTAGATTAAGACGAAATTGGAACCCCTATGGAAGAGTATTGCTATTTATGAACAAAAATGTATAAATATTTTTCTGTATATACAATTGAGACAGGTAAGGGAGTTAGGAAATTATGAAACCATTACAAGGGAAAATTGCTGTTGTTACAGGAGCATCCCGTGGTGCGGGTAGGGGAATTGCTTTTCAACTAGGCAGTGC
The DNA here is from genome assembly GCF_057785155.1 of Paenisporosarcina sp. Taxonomy (NCBI): domain Bacteria; kingdom Bacillati; phylum Bacillota; class Bacilli; order Caryophanales; family Caryophanaceae; genus Paenisporosarcina; species Paenisporosarcina sp. The sequence goes on along the minus strand of NZ_JBYNRN010000020.1, from coordinate 1,365 downwards.
AGGAGCGACGGTGTATGTGACAGGTCGGAGTGTAAAGGGGGCTACAACCGATATTCGACCAGAAACCATTGAGGAAACTGCCGATGGTGTTACTTCACGTGGAGGTAAAGGCATCGCAATACAATGTGACCATACAAGCGACAATGACTTAAGGAACCTATTTGAGCAAATTGAGAGGGAACACGGTCGGATTGATATTTTAGTCAATAGTGTATTCGGTGGCTCCGAAAGTTCTCTACCATCAGGAGATGGACGGCATTTTTGGGAACGACCACTGGAGCATTGGGATGCTATGATGGTTGCTGGACCGCAAGCTTATTTGCTGACTACTCGATACGCTGTACCTCTGATGGCCCAACACCATAAAGGGTTAATTGTAAATATCACATTTTTTATCAAAGACAAAGTCTCAAGTAATTTATATTACGATTTAGCTATGAATGCTATCAATCGAATGACACTAGGAATGGCAAAGGAATTAAAGGACTACAACGTTTCAGCCATTGCTATTTGCCCAGGTTGGATGAGAACAGAAAGAGTTATAGATTCAGGTTTTGGACCAGAGGATGGAACAACTGAAACAACAGCGTATGTAGGTCGTGCGGTTGTGGCATTGGCATCAGACACTACGGTATCTAAGTTTTCTGGAGAAACAATAATGGTGGCTGAACTAGCGAGAGAATATGGCTTTACCGATGTCGATGGAACTCAACCCTTGCCGTTTGAATGATAATCAGCTTCCTGACGATAAGGGGAAGAGTTGAAAATATGGCGAATGCTGAACAAGCAGTATTTGCTTTTTTACTATCTGAACAAGTTGAAACGATAAGAATGAAGGATTTTCTATTCTGGAGGTTACAAGATGGAACTTTATAAATTTAATAAAGAAAACGGTAAAAGGATTTCAAAATTCAATTCAGATTTTGTTATGTCCCGTATTATACAAACGGAGAAGGCAAGCCACATAGGTTGTATGCATTTGGAAGAAAAAGGAGTTATTGGTTTTCATCAAGCCGTAGTACCTCAACTTCTTTTAGTTCTGAATGGAGAAGGCTATGTTTGTGGTGATAAAAAAGAATACGTCAAAGTTCAATCAGGAGATGCTGTCTTTTGGGAGAAAGATGAATGGCACGAAACCAAAACTGGTAAAGGATTGACTGCTCTTGTTATTGAGAGTGAAGAATTAAACCCTGAATTATATATGACTTAATACCTGTTGTTAAGCTAACGGGTGCTTGTGCGGCCGAGCCTAGGTCGTATCATATAGCGGGTGGGATTCCCGTCGAGAAAGAACTAGCCATTCACTCGTAGCGAGTCTTGGAGGGCTAATGGTAACAGTAGCCTTTAAGCGTAGACAGTTAGGTG
>NZ_JBYNRN010000019.1:0-3368 GCF_057785155.1 Paenisporosarcina sp. | reverse complement strand
TACTTGTCAATTTCCTGCTTAACATTTTTTTTAGAAACCGAAATGGAGTAAATTGTAAGGGAGGCGAGTAGAAGAACGATGCATAAAAAGCCCACAATGAGTCGTAGGAAAAGAGAATTCGATCTGTTCCAGATAGAAAGGATCGTATTTTTCATGCAACCCCCACCTTTTCATAAACAAACACTATATATGGCTTCTCTTTGTAACTTATATTTTATCAAACAAGTTGAATAGTGTAAACAATATGCCTCACCGGTTTAAAGCTGTTATGATGAGCTATCCCTGAATCTCTTTAGACTTTTGGGATAGCCCTTCACATTGCCACTATCCAACGGATTCCCTTGAAAGAGATCCTTTATTATTACTTCAATATTTTTATAGTAGCCATCATCTATCGACTCGTATATGAACGGAATCTAAGATTGATCAACTTTTTTGCAGTCAGCATAAAAAAATACCAACCTCCGCAAAAGAGCCCTGACTTGCAAGATTTCTATTGAACAAAATCGCTACGCGATAGCTTTTTAGCCCCTTTTTACCCCATACTGTTAAAATTCAATATAGCAGCACACTCACATATCAGGTATTGTTAAGTTACCGCTAACAAAACAAGCCAAAACACGAGGTGCTGCTACATTGTTTATCGTATCATTTTTCTGTATAGCCAACAACTTTTATTGTTATCCAAGACCGCCTCCTAAGTAAGCGTAGGGTTTGAATGAAGACTACACTTACTTTTATTCTAGGAGGCCTGTACTATGGATTTTTTTGATGTGAAACCCTATGTTAAAAAGTTTAATGATTTCTTAGTTTTACGCGACCTAACTTACAATACCATCAAATCGTATAACAGTATGCTACACAGTTACCTATCTTGGGTGACTTCCTGTCAAAAGACACCTGAAGCTATTTCTTTTGATGAGATTAGAGTTTATATTCTATTTCTTAAACAATCGAAGGTTCTTTCTAATCGCACGATAAACGCACATATTTCACAACTTCGCTTTTTCTATCTGTATGTTTTAAGAAGCAATTGGGATAAGTATGAAGTTCCGTATATGAAATTTAATACCGTGCTTCCCGATATCCTCACCTATGATGAGATTAATTATTTTATTAACACGATCCCCAACCTGAAGCATAAAGCCTGTGTTGCACTTTTGTATTCATCGGGACTTCGGGTCAGCGAGCTTCGCCATTTGCGTTATGAGGATATTTGTCGTAAAGATATGCGAATTTATATCCGATCTTCCAAATCAAGATGTGACAGGTATGCGATTTTATCCAAAAGGGCTTTAGGGATCTTAACGGAGTATTGGTTTTCTTTTGGTAAGCCGAAAGGCTGGTTATTTCCGGGTACTAAGGTAGATTCCCCAATTGTGAGTTTTACGGTATCCCGTTTTATTGCCGATCATAGTTGTTTTCTTGGCTGGGACAAGCACATCACTGCCCATTTGTTCAGACATTCTTTTGGTACCCATTTATATGAGCAGGGTAATGATTTGCTTACGATCCAAAAGCTTTTAGGGCATAAGTCTGCAAGCTCCAGTCTGGTTTATGTTCATTTAGGGACGACAACCATGAGGAAACTGAAAAGTCCCTTTGATCGCGAGGATAATCTATGAGCTATCCCATACAAGATATCTTTCTTACGTATTATGATGCCACTATTGTCCAATATCCGGTAGATTATTTCACACATAAAGCTGCCACTGCGATCATGAAATGTAAAACCCCTGCTTTAGGTGCCAATACGTCCAACTGTCCAGATTGTCATCATGTAGAAGTACACTATAATTCTTGCCGAAATCGTCATTGTCCTTGTTGCCAAGGACTTGTCAAGGAAAAATGGATCGATAAGCGTAAGTCTGAAGTCATTGATGCCCCATACTTTCATGTTGTCTTTACGGTGCCTGAAGAGCTTAATCCTGTCATTTATGCGAACAAAGAGGAACTTTACGCACTACTGTATAAAGCAAGTGCGGATACCTTGATGGAACTCGCACAAGACAAAAAACATCTGAACGCTTCGATTGGTTTTATGAGCATCCTTCATACTTGGGGACAGTCATTAAACTTTCATCCTCACATCCATTCTATTGTATTGGGTGGCGGTCTTACGAAAGATTTAAAGTTCAAAACGGTGAAAGACAACTTCTTATTTCCTATTCATGTGGTCTCTAGACTCTTTCGCGGAAAATTCATGGCTGCTTTAAAGAAACTTTACAAGTCCGACAAGTTGGTCTTTTCGGGCTCTTCGTTAACGTTACAGATTCCGGATGAGTTTCAAAAGCTAATTGACCTTTTATACGCAAAAGAGTGGATTCCCCACATCAAAGAGACCTTTAAAGGCGCACAAAATGTGATTGAGTATCTGGGAAGATACACCCACCGTATTGCCATTTCTAACTCTCGAATTTTAGAGGTGAACGATGAAGGCATCACTTTTAGTGTTAAAGATTACAAAAAACAAGGCATGAAATCCCAAGTCACGCTTACGCCTGCGGAGTTTATTCGACGATTTCTTATGCATATCTTACCTAAAGGATTTGTAAAGATTAGGCATTACGGTATATTAAGCAATCGTTCGAAAAAGGTGAAATTAAAGATTTGTCGCAACATCATTAAAAGGAATTACCCAAAACCACTCCTAGAAGGACTTACAGCGGCTCAAATTATTCTAAAGTTGTTTGGAGTGGATATCTATAAATGTCCCAAATGCGCTTGCAGTAATTTTGGAAAAGCAATAGTAATCCCAAAACTAGAATGAAAAGAAGCAACCGAATAGATTTTTTTAAAACTAGGATGACCTAGGCTTATTAAGAATACCCTTTAAAGGAATTTAATCCTTTTATATCTAAATGTCTCTTACATAAACCAGTAAATTTGTAGTACATAGCCATTTTTTAGAGATAAGAGATTCCTTTGAAAACCCATAGCTAGTTAAAGGCTGGTTCGGTTCGTGCCACCGCGACTATTGTTCAATAGGAAAAATTGCAATTGAGAGAAAAAGAGCAGGTCGAAAACCCCGACCTGCTCTTTTTCTGACCCTCAACTACAATTCTTTCCTTAATAATTATATCATTTATTCAAAAAATATCAATATTTCTACGTCTGTCAATTCCAAGTTCAACTTACACTGAGCCCTGTAAATTCACCTTTCAATTTCTCTGTCAGTTCGTCCGGCTCTTAACGAATACTTTGGACTTCACCTTGTTTCCGAGCCAGAACAGCAAGTTTGTTAAAACGTTGTTCAAATGCTGATTTCATCCAGTCAGGATATACCCAACGCTAGCTTGGGTATGGAGGTGTTGGCAAGCCTTAACTTTAATAAAGTATATTCTGAGACTATCTGCTGTATATTTAGA